>CAMOLV010000022.1 GCA_946619045.1 uncultured Coriobacteriales bacterium
TGACGCAGTAGAACGGGTAGAGCCCGCCCACCGCGCACACGTTGAGCGTGCCGTCGGCGTTGATGTGCCTCACCATGAGGCCGATGTCGTCGAGATGCGCGGTCACGACGAGGGGCTCGCCCTCGCCGCCCAGCTCCGCGATGACGCCTCCCTTGCGGATGGTTCGGTAGGGAAGGCCGAGCTCATCGAGGATGGAGCAGACAAGCTGCTGGACCTCCTCGTACTGTCCCGTCGTGCTGTCGGCGCCGAGCAGCCGCTCGAAGACCTCGAGGCAGTATGACTCGTCGAATGCTCCCATAGGTTCCCTCCTGCGTCCGGATTCATGTCCGTGGTCTATTCTACGCCGAGGATGCAGCCGTTCCGTCGCATACTGGTGCAAACGGATGCGTGATGGGAGGATTCTATGGCGCGCAGATACGATCGCTGCCTTGCCGAGGCTATCGCGGAGAAGTCCCATACCGAGCTCATCGACGGTCTTGCCATCGAGATGCGGCCCGTGCCCGACGACGGCCGCCCCCATGTCCTCGACCCCCGCATCCTCGCGAACACGCTTCCCAAGCTCAGCGGAGATAAACCCGACGTCGCGATGGACGACGTGATGGCGATGCGCAAGCGCCCCATCAAGGAGACGCTCCGCATCGATGGCGGGGGAGCGGCGCGCACGACGCGCCTCATGTGGTTCGGAGGCCGCGGCATCCCCGTGCACATCTGGGCGCCCACCCCGACACCCCCCGACGCGCCCATAGCCGTCTACCTGCATGGAGGCGGCTTCGCATACGGATGCGTGGAGGAACGCGATCCGATGCTTCGGTATCTGTCCGAGGCCGCGGGTTGCGTCGTGGCCTATCCCGAGTACCGCCTTGCGCCCGAGAACCCGTATCCGGCCGCCGTCGACGACTGCGAGGGGTGCATCCGCTGGCTCGCCGACCATGCGGGGGAATACGGCTTCGACATCTCTAAGCTGACGGTGCTCGGGGATTCCGCAGGCGGGAGCCTTACCAATGCCATGGTCATGAGGTTGGCGGACTCCCTTCCCGTGAAGCTCGCCGTCACGATGTACGCCCTCGTCGACGCGTATCCCGCCACGCGCGGCATGGATTTCTCCTATGAGCGCTACGAGCATCTGCCCGAGCAGGAGGAGGCGTGCTTCAATCGGGTCGACCGCATCAAGGACGCGGGCGTCGAGCCCTTCTATACGGGAAACGACTCCGACCTGCTCGCTAATCCCGAGATCAGCGCCTGGCATGCCGAGGATGTCTCGATGTTCCCGCGCACCGTCGTCGCCTATTCCGAATTCGATTTCCTGCGATGCCAGAACGAGCGCTGGGCGCGCCGCCTCGCAGCCGAGGGCATCGACGTCCGCTGCGTGCGCTACTGCGGATGCGACCATGGGTTCCTCGAGCGCTTCGGCGTCGAGCCCCAGGGAGAGGATTTCATCAACCTCGTCGCGGAGGAGATGCGGAGGGCCTTCTGATGGGAAGCCCGCCGCAGTGCAACTTGTGTCGATGCTTTGAATGCTTGACCTGCGCTGTTTTACTGCTATAGTTTATATCCGTAATTTGTGTTTGTTCTTCGAGGGTTGTGGAGTGCACGTTCGGCTCCGCGCCCTTTTTGTATGGAAGGAGGGAGCGCGATGTCAGAGAACGCGCTGCGTGCGAAGATCCTCGATGCGCTCGAGGGGATGGCCGCCGACCACGGCATCGACATCGTCGACGTCCAGATCAGCGGTGCCAGCAAATCCCCCGTCGTGACCGTTCGCATCGACCACGCGGACGAGGAGCTTCCCACCATCACGCTCGACGAGATCGCCGAGCAGAGCGGCTGGATCGGCGACGCCATCGATGCGATCGACCCGTTCGCCGGCTCCTACAGCATCGAGGTCTCCTCGCCGGGCATGGACAGGCCGCTGCGCAAGGCGCATGACTTCGAGCGCTTCGCCGGCGAGACCGTCGTCCTCACGACCAACGCCTACGAGGGCCGCCGCAAGTTCACGGGAACGCTCGACGGCATCGAGGGGACCACGGTCTCCCTCACCTGCGACGACGGCTCCTTCTCGTTCGACCTCGCAGATATCAAGAGCGCGACCATCAAACCGGTATATGACTTCTCCGGCTCGGCCGAGAAGCGCGGATAAGAAAGGAACACGATACACATGGCATCCGAAATGATCGAAGCCCTGACGCTGCTCTGCCAGGAGAAGCACATCGATGAGCTCGTCCTGCTCGACCGCCTCGAGCAGTCGCTCGCCAAGAGCTACGCCGACATCATGCACCTCGACTACGGCGCCCGCGTGACCATCTCCCGCGAGACGGGCAAGGTCTACGTCTACAAGCTGGTTCCCAAGGAGGAGTCCTTCGACGAGGAGACCGGCGAGTACACCGAGTTCGACGAGGTCGACGTCACGCCCTCCGACACCAGCCGCATCGCCGCGCAGCATGCCAAGACCGAGATCAACAACCTCGTGCGCAACGCCGCGCGCGCCCAGATCTACGCCGAGTTCTCCGACCGTATCGGCGACATGATCACCGGCACGGTGCTCCAGGTCACGCCCGAGTTCGCCATCGTCAAGATCCGCGAGGGCGTCGAGGCCGAGCTGCCCTACTTCGACCAGCGCCGCAACGCCGAGGAGCGCAACGAGCGCCCCGCGGGCGAGCGCTATGCCCACAACCAGCGCATCCGCGCCATCATCATCGACGTGCGCGACCCCAACAGCACGTCGGCCCCCGTGCGCGGCGACCGCTCCCGTCCGCCCATCGTCGTCAGCCGCACCAGCCCCGAGCTGCTCGCGCGCCTCTTCGAGCAGGAGGTCCCCGAGATCTACGAGGGTAGCGTCGAGATCCACTCCATCGCGCGCGACCCCGGCGTCCGCTCCAAGGTCGCCGTCGCATCGCTCGATGACCGCCTCGATCCCGTGGGCGCCTGCGTCGGCCCCAAGGGAAGCCGCGTGCGCGCCGTCGTGACCGAGCTGCGCGGCGAGCGCGTCGACGTCATCCTGTGGGATGAGGATCCCGGCAAGTTCGTCGCGAACGCGCTCTCGCCCGCGAAGGTGTCGCGCGTCGTCGTCGACTCCGAGACCGGCTACGCCACGGTCATCGTCCCCGACGACCAGCTCTCCCTCGCCATCGGCAAGGAGGGCCAGAACGCCCGCCTCGCCGCCCGCCTCACCGGCCTCCACATCGACATCAAGAACGAGACCCTCGCCGCCGACGTGCTGCGCGAGCTCCCCGTCGTCGAGGTCGAGGAGGAGGAAGAGGGCGGCCACCGCTGCGAGTACGTGGGCGAGAACGGCATGCAGTGCCGCAACATGGCCCGTCCCGGCTCGCGCTTCTGCGGCCTGCACGAGGCTATGGCCCAGTTCGCCGACGTTGCCGTATCCGACGACCCCGATTCCCTGATCTAGCGCGTCTAGGTCCTGTCGAACCAGACCACGTAAGGAGGTTTGCCCATGGCAAAGACGCGAATCAGCGAACTCGCCAAAGAATACGGTATGACCGGCAAGGAGATGTTCGAGCACATCGTTGCGATGAAGATCCCCGCCAAGTCGACCTCGTCGACCATCGAGGACGCCTATCTTCCCATCGTGCGCAAGAAGCTCAAGCCGATCCTCGAAGCGCGCGCCGCCGAGATCGAGGCAGCGCGCAAGGCCGAGGAGGAGGCTGCCGCCGAGCAGGCCCGCATCGCCGCCGAGGAGGCCGAGCGCGAGCGTCTGGCCGCCGAGGCCCAGCGCGAGGCGGAGCGTGCCGCGGAGGAGGCCCGCCGCGCCGCGGAGGAGGCCCGTCGCGCAGCCGAGGAGGCCGCACGCAAGGAGGCCGAGCGCAAGGCCGCCGAGGAGGCCGAGAGGAACCGCGTGCGCGACACCGCTCCCAAGATGAAGACGTCCTACTCCAGCCTGCTCGACCAGATCGCGCAGCAGGAGGAGGAGCTCAAGCGCCAGGCTGCCGAGGCTGCGAGCGCCAAGGAGGCCAAGGAGGCCAAGGAGGCCAAGCCGGCCAAGGAGGAGCAGCCCAAGCGCCAGCGCAAGGACAACGACGCGAGCCCGTACCGCGATACCAAGCGCACCGCTCCCGCGCAGCAGACGGTCCAGAACGCCGCCCCTGCCGCAGACGAGGGCAAGGGCCGCGGCAAGGGCCGCAAGAAGGACCGTCGCGGCGACGAGGGCGAGGACCGCTACAGCCGCATGGCCCGCGAGGCCGAGGCCTTCAACCGCAACCGCGTCCTCGACGAGGCCCGCGAGGCCATCGAGGAGGCCACGCGCGAATCCGCCGGCCGCCGCAAGCGCCGCAAGGAGCGTCGCGTGAAGCAGGCCGCGGAGGCCGCGGAGGAGAGGCGCATCGAGGAGGCCCTGGCAAACGACCAGGACATCTCCCAGCTCGACACCGTCCGCGTGCCCCAGGGCTCCACGGTCCAGGACCTCGCCGAGCTCCTCGGCGTGCCCGCCAACGACATCATCAAGCGCCTGTTCCTGCTCGGAACGCCGCTCACCCTCACCGAGTCCATGTCCGACGACCTCATCGAGCTCGTCGCCGACGACCTCGGCCGCGACGTCAAGGTCATGACGAAGGAGGAGGAGAACTCCTTCACCTTCTACGACGACCCCGACCACCTCAAGCCGCGCTCGCCCGTCGTCACCGTCATGGGCCACGTCGACCACGGCAAGACGTCGCTGCTCGACGCCATCCGCCATACCGGCGTCGCAGCCGGCGAGGCGGGCGGCATCACGCAGGCCATCGGCGCGTCGCAGGTCACCATCAACGACCGTACGATCACCTTCGTCGACACGCCCGGCCACGAGACCTTCACGGCCATGCGCGCCCGCGGTGCCAAGGTGACCGACATCGTCATCCTCGTCGTCGCCGCCGACGACGGCGTCATGCCCCAGACCATCGAGTCGATCAACCATGCGAAGGCCGCCGGCGTTCCCATCGTCGTCGCCGTCAACAAGATCGACAAGGACGGCGCAAACCCCGACCGCGTGCGCCAGGAGCTTACCGAGTACGGCGTCATCCCCGAGGAGTGGGGCGGCCAGAACATGTTCGTGAACATCTCCGCCAAGAAGGTCATCGGCATCGACGAGCTGCTCGAGACCGTCCTTCTCCAGGCCGATGTCCTCGAGCTCAAGGCCAATCCCGACACCTTCGCGTCCGGCTACGTGCTCGAGGCCAAGCTCGACCGCGGCCGCGGCTCGGTCGCCACGGTGCTCGTGAACCGCGGCACGCTGCATATCGGCGACGCCCTCGTCGCAGGCATGTCGTTCGGCCGCGTGCGCGCCATGCTCGACTGGAAGGGCAACCCCGTCACCGAGGCGGGCCCGTCCGACGCCGTCGAGATCCTGGGTCTCCAGAGCGTTCCCATGGCAGGCGACGAGTTCCGCGTCTTCCAGGACGAGCGCGACGCCCGCAGCCTGGCCGACGAGCGCGCCCTCAAGGCCCGTATCGAGGAGCAGAACCGCGTCAAGCACGTCACGCTCGAGAACCTCTTCGCAACCATGGAGGATGCGGAGGTCAAGGAGCTCAACCTCATCATCAAGGCCGACGTGCAGGGCTCCATCGAGGCGCTGCGCGACTCCCTCGACAAGATGGACCAGTCCGAGGTCCGCATCAACGTCATCCACTCCGCCGTCGGCGCCATCTCCGAGACCGACGTCATCCTCGCCGACGCGTCGAACGCCATCATCATCGGCTTCGGCGTCCGCCCCGAGGCCAAGGCGAGGGCGGCTGCAGAGCGCGACGGCGTCGAGATCCGCACCTACAGCGTCATCTACAAGGCCATGGAGGATATCGAGGCCGCACGCGTGGGCATGCTGAGCCCCACCGAGGTCGAGGTGTCCACCGGCGTCGCCGAGGTCCGCGACACCTTCAAGGTGCCCAAGGCCGGCATCGCCGCAGGCTGCATGATCCAGGAAGGCGAGATCTTCGCATCCGACCGCGTGCGCCTCGTGCGCGACGGCATCGTGGTCTACGACGGCAAGATCGCGTCCCTCAGGCGCTACAAGGACGAGGTCAAGAGCGTGCGCGCGGGCTTCGAGTGCGGTATCAGCCTCGAGAACTTCCAGGATATCCACCCCGGAGACTCCATCGAGGGCTACCGCATCGATGAGGTTGCGCGCACCGAGTAGAAGGGCTGCGCCCTATGAAGCAGAATCAGAACTCGCGCCGCATCAACCAGATGGCGCGCGAGAAGCTGGGCTACATCCTCCTGTTCGAGGTCTCGGACCCCGATCTGGAGCTCATAACGCTCACCGGCGTCGAGGTGTCGATCGACAAGAGCTTCTGCCGCGCCTATATCAGCTGCGACCGCGATCGCTATGAGAGCGTGAGCGCGGCGCTCGAGCGCGCCAAGGGCAGGATCAGGTCCCTGCTCGGCCGCTCGCTCGGGTGGCGCGTCACGCCGGAGCTGTCGTTCTCCATCGATACGACGACCGACGAGGCGGAGAGCATCGCGCGTGCGCTCCAGGATGTTCCCCCCACCATGAGCATCCCCAAGGACGAGGACGGCTATCCCATCGAGGCGGCCGAAGAGCCCGAGGAGCTGCTATGACCCTCGACTTCGCCCGAAGGCAGGAGCAGGCCAGGGGGTTCGCCGAGGTCGTCAAGCTGATCGAGCAGTCCGGCACGATCGCGCTCTGCGCCCATACCGCTCCCGACGGCGATGCCCTCGGGAGCGTGCTCGGGCTCTCCCGGGCGCTGGGCAAGCGCTGGCCCGAGAAGACGGTCGTCAACCTGCTCGCCGACGATGACGAGATTCCCGCGATCTATCGGTTCCTCCCCGGATCCGATACGTTCGTGCCCGCCGTGTCCTTCGAGGGCACGCCCGACCTCTTCATCTGCGTCGACCTGTCGGCTACGAACCGTCTCGCCGACGCCGAGGCCATCTGCCTGCGCAGCCCGCGCAGGGCGGTCCTCGACCACCATCCCGGCGGAAGCGTCTACTGGGATGCCGGCGTGGTCCGCAGCTCCGCCGCCGCCGCAGGCGTCATCGTCGAGGAGTTCATCGAGCATATCGGCGTCGAGCTCGATGCCGATATCGCCAATTGCCTGCTCTGCGCCATCGTGACCGATACGGGGCGCTTCCAGTACCAGAACGCCGATTCCGAGGCGTTCCTCGTCACCTCGAAGCTCGTGGCCGCCGGCGCCTCGCCTTCGGATGTGGCGCTCGCCGTCTACCAGAGCGACCGCATCTCCTACCTCCATCTCGAGGCCAAGGTCATGGGCCGCATCACGACGTTCTTCAACGGCAGGGTCGCCTACAGCTACACGTCCCTCGCCGATCTCGAGGATTCCGGCGTCGACGTGAGCGAGTGCGACGGCCTCGTCGACGTCGTGCGCCGTGCCGCAGGCGCCGAGATCGTCCTGTTCCTGAAGCAGGTCTCCGCCACCCAGGTGCGCGGCAACCTGCGCTCCAAGACCGATTGGGACATCTCGGGGATTGCCCGGGAGATGGGCGGCGGCGGCCATAGGGCCGCTGCGGGATTCACCTGCGACGGCGATATCGATGAGGCGCTCTCCGACGTGCTCCCCAAGCTCCAGGCGCTCCTAGAATCCAACGAGAGGGAAACGGCATAGGTTCCGTTGAAGCGCTATTCGTGCGGACATAGCTTCCTTTTGGGAGTGAACAAGCCCCTCGGGCTCTCGAGCCACGATGTCGTCTCGCGTGTGAGGCGGTTCGTGGGCGAGAGCAAGGTGGGCCATGCCGGGACGCTCGATCCTGCAGCGTCCGGCGTTCTCGTCATAGGCGTCGGCCAGGCCACGCGCCTGCTCGGGCATCTCACGCTGGATGACAAGTGCTATCTGGCGCGCATCACGTTCGGCTCCGAGACATCGACCGACGATGCAGAAGGCGAGGTCGTGAGGACGGCTCCGGTCGAGGGGAAGCTCGCCGATGCGGAATACGCGCGCGGCGTCCTCGAATCGCTCGAAGGGGAGCACGACCAGATCCCTCCCGCATACTCCGCCATCTCCGTCGGCGGCACGCGCGCCTATGCATTGGCGCGCAAGGGCGCGGACGTCGAGCTCGAGGCCCGCCATATCGCCATCTACGACGCCACGCTCGTCTCCATCGACGATTCGGACGGCATATCCTGGATCTGCTCGTTCTCGGTATCGAAGGGGACGTACATCCGCTCGATAGCCCGCGATCTCGGCAGATCGCTCGGAACGGCCGCGCACCTGAGCGGGCTGTCCCGCACGGCGTCGGGGACGCTCGGCCTCGAGAGGTGCATCTCGCTCGGCGAGCTCGAGCAGGGCGGCCTCTCCGCCGCCCTGGACCGCATGCTCGATCCGCTCGAGCTGCTCGGCATCCCCTCCGCCTCGGTCTCCGAGGGCGACATCGAGGATATCCTCTGCGGCAAGAGCATCTCCGCCGGCCTCTGCCCCGGCATTCCCGATGGGGGAGAGGTCTGCCTTATCTGCGGCGGCAGGCTCTGGAGCCTCGCATACCGCGAGGCGGGACGCATCGCCGCCCGCGCAAACTTCCCAGACGGCATAGAGGGAGTGCTCCGATGAGCGGCGCTCCCATGGATATCGCCCGCATCGCCCGCGAGGCCCTCATGCTCGATGGCAGCGGGCTGAGGACGGAACGGGTTCCCGGGGCCACGCTCTACGTGCGCGACGGGGCGGCCTACGGTGCGGAGATCCCCTACGTATGCGTGATCGGCGCCTTCGACGGCCTCCACCTCGGCCACAGGGCGCTCATCGATGCCGCCCGCGCCGAATGCGAGGCCAGATCGCTGCCGCTCGCGCTCGTGACGTTCGTCCCCGATCCGTCGGAGGTCCTCTCCAAGCGCAATCCGCGGCATCTCAGCTCCGACGACGACCGCGTGCGCTCCCTCTCCCTCGTGGACCCCGATCTGATCATCGCGTTCGATTTCACGTGGGATTTCTCTCGCAACAGCTACGAGACCTTCACGCTCGACATCCTGGGCTCCATCGTCAAGCCGGTCTCGATCCATGTGGGGGAGGACTTCACCTTCGGCGCCGATGGCGCCGGATCCCCCTCCGATATCTCGCGCCTCGGCATTTCGCATGGGTTCACGGCGCACGGCCATGCGCTCGTCCGGAAGGACGGCGACGCCATCTCCTCGACGAGGATCCGCCGCCTTCTGGAGGAAGGCGACCTGGACGAGGTGCGCGCATTGCTCGGGCGCTGCCATATGATGCGTGCGAGCATCACGTCCGGACGGCAGGGCGACCTCTTCACCTTCGACGGCAGGTCGTGCATGCCCGCTTCCGGCGATTATGCATGCATCATCGCCATCGACGGCTTCGCGACCCCCTGCATCGTCCGCTTCGACTCGGCCTCCTGCAGCGCCGCCGTCGTCGCCCCCGAGACGTTCCCGCATCATGATGCGACGTGCTCGGTCATCTTTATCCGCCTGCTTTCCGATTCGGACGATAGTTTCTCCCGAATGTGGGTAGAACAAGACAAAATCCAGCTTGAAATCGGGGAGGTCGGCGCGTGATCAGCGATGAGGATATCCAGCGCGTCCGCCAGGCAACCAACATAGTCGATCTTGTATCCGAGACGGTCGTCCTCAAGCAGCGCGGCCAGGATTTCTGGGGATGCTGCCCCTTCCATCAGGAGAAGACGGCATCGTTCAAGGTCAATGCAGCGACGGGCCTCTGGCATTGCTTCGGCGCGTGCCAGACGGGCGGCGATGCCATCTCCTACATCCGCAAGCGCGACAACCTCGAGTTCGCGGATGCCGTGCGCGCCCTTGCCGAGAAGGCCGGGATCGAGATCCAGGAGAGCGGCTCCGCCGGTCCCAAGGGCCCCAAGCGCAACCGCCTCATCGAATGCCTCACCGAGGCGGAATCCTTCTATCATCTCCAGCTCATGCGGGGGAAGAGCGAAGGAGCAGCACGGGCGCGCTCCTATCTCGCCGCGCGCGGTTTCGGATCAGAGATCTGCAAGCGCTGGCGTCTCGGATATGCCCCGGGTCGCGGCGCCCTCGTGGGCCATCTCCGTTCCAAGGGGTTCACGGTAGCCGAGATCTCGGCTGCGAACCTCTCGGTCGACCGTTCCAACAGGACGTCCGACAGGTTCTACGAGCGCGTCATGTTCCCCATCCACGACGATCAGGGACGCACCATCGCCTTCGGCGGCCGTGTTCTGGGGAAGGGCGAGCCCAAGTACCTCAACTCGAGCGAGACGCCCGTCTTCCATAAGTCGAAGAACCTCTATGCGCTCGATCGGGCGAAGGAGATGATCACGGCAACCGGCACCGCCATCCTCTGCGAGGGATACACCGATGTCATCTCGCTGCACGAGGCGGGATTCGCCAACGCCGTGGCGGCGCTCGGAACGGCGCTCACGCTCGATCATATCCGCATGCTCTCGCGCTACCGCATCGATAGGATCATCTGCCTGTTCGACGGCGACGCAGCCGGCCAGCACGCTGCCGAGCGCACGGTCCAGTACATCGATAAGACCGAGGCCAACCTGCTCTGCGTGGTGCTCCCGAACGGGCAGGACCCGGCGGAGTTCCTGGCGGCCCACAGCCCCGCCGAGCTGCAGTCCCAGCTCGATGCGGCGCGCCCGCTGATCGATTTCGTGATCGATGCCCGTCTCGACAAATACGATCTCTCGACCCCTGGAAGGCGCGTGAAGGCTCTCGACAGCGTCGTCGAGGTGCTGGCGCCGCTCAAGCGCTCCGTCCTCATCGACGAGCTCGCCACCAAGGTCGCCTACAGGCTTCCGGGGATCGAGGTTGCGACCGTCAAGGAGGCCATCCGGGAGAAGGCGGTTCCCGCGGCTTCCGACGCCCCGGCTCCCGATGCCCCGAGGCAGGCCCCTGCGGCCCCCATCTCCTACGAGTCTATCTCGATGTCGGAGCGCCGCCAGCTCAAGAGCGAGCGCGAGCTCCTCTCGCTCATCGCGCGCTATCCCGACGAGCTGCGTCCCCTCGCGCAGCGCATGGCATCGTGCGCATGGGCCGACTCCCGCCACGAGGCTGTGCTCTGGGCCATGCTCTCCACACCCGATGGCACGTCGCCCCGGGATGTGGTCGCGGCGGCGCTCTCCGTCGAGCCCGCAGCGGCAGAGCTTCTGTCGTCGGGCGAGGGAATCGAATCCGCGGATGCCGCGGTGCAGAAGGCGGAGGCGCTCCTCGACGCGCTCGAGCTCTCCTCGAGCAAGCGGCGCCTCAAGCAGGTTAAGGCTGCGCTTCACGGTCAAGGCGGTCTCGAGGGAGCCGACCTCAAGAGCCTCTTCGAGGAGGCTACGGTGCTCCAGAAGCGCATCAACGAGCTCACCGAGCACATCTCGAGGTCGCAAAGTGCATAGTAATCTGCTAAAATAGTTAAGTTTCACGAATGAGAAAGGGAGGCCCAGTGTCGGCTAAAAAGGCAAAGAGCAACGTCAAGCTGTCGTCTGAGCTCAACGGCGTGGTCGAAGGCCTCGTCGCGGCTTCCTCCAAGCAGGGTTCGATCACCGAGGATGATATCCAGCTCGCCATCAAGGACATCGACGTCGATGGCGACGAGCTCTCCGACCTCTACGATTCGATCCGATCCCACGGCATCGACATCACCACCGCCGGCGATGCGAGCATGCCCGCAACGTCCGCCGATGCTTACATCGACGATGATTTCGACGACGACCTCGGCGATGACGACGATTACGTCGACGACGACTACGAGGGCGACGAGGATGACGACGATTACGAGGCCGCGAGCGAGGCCAAGGCGGTCAAGGAGGCGCTCCGCTCCGTCCCGAAGGCCAAGACGTCCAAGCCCAAGCGCTCGAGCCGCGCCCGCGCCAGGCGCCAGGACACCTCCACCGTCATGCTCACGGGCGATCCCGTTCGCATGTACCTCAAGGAGATCGGCAAGGTCGACCTGCTGACCGCCCAGGAGGAGGTCCATCTCGCCATGAAGATCGAGGCGGGCACCGAGGCCTCCGACAAGCTCGAGGCTGCCGAGAACGGCGAGCTCGAGCTCTCCCGCGCCGAGATGCGCCGCCTCATGCGCATCGAGCAGGTGGGCCTCGATGCCAAGCAGGCGCTGATCAGCGCAAACCTGCGCCTCGTCGTCTCCATCGCCAAGCGCTATGTGGGACGCGGCATGCTCTTCCTCGACCTTATCCAGGAGGGCAACCTCGGCCTCATCCGCGCGGTCGAGAAGTTCGACTACACCA
>CAMOLV010000023.1 GCA_946619045.1 uncultured Coriobacteriales bacterium
GAGGGCTATGACATCGCCATCCGCGAATGCACCTTCGACGACGTGGACGAGATCGATACCTACGAGGAGCTCTGCGCGATCGATCCTAGCTATCTGAGCTGGAAGTAGCCCCCGCTTTGCAACCTGTGCCTGCCAGACGCTGCGGAAACGCAGCGTCTTCTTCATATCATCAATGTATTTCTTAAATATGGATTGGATATGATAGCCGAATAGTTAGAATCAAGTGTTGCAGTAAACGAACTATCGATGGAGTTGTTGCACCGTATGGTATCGCACATCATCGGGGGCTATATCGATCCCGGTACCGGCAGCATGCTGTTCTCGCTGCTCATCGGCGTGCTCAGCACAAGCTATTTCTTCCTCCGCAAGTACCTCATCAAGCTCAAGTTCCTCTTCAGCGGGGGAGCCAAGGCCAAGGAGTCGTCCCAGCGCCTGCCGTATGTGATCTTCTCGGACCACAAGCGCTACTGGAACGTGTTCGAGCCCGTCTGCGACGAGTTCGAGCGCCGCGGCATCGATGCCGCCTACTGGACGTGCTCGCCCGACGATCCCGCCCTCCAGAAGCCTTACGAGCACGTGAGGTGCGAGTTCATCGGCGAGGGCAACCAGGCGTTCGCGAAGCTCAACATGATGAGCGCCGACATCTGCCTCTCCACCACGCCCGGCCTCGACGTGCTCCAGTGGAAGCGCTCGAAGGACGTGAGCTGGTACGCCCACATGTTCCACGCCGCCTGCACCGCGGCCAGCTACCGCATGTTCGGCCTCGCGTTCTACGATGCCTGCCTCGTCACCGGCGAGAACATGGTGCGCGAGGTCCGCGGCCTCGAGCGCGCCCAGAAGAGCCCCGTCAAGGAGATCGAGATCGTGGGCTGCACCTACATGGACACGATGCTCGCGCGCCACAAGGCGACCCCGCATCCCGTGCACGACAAGCCCGTGGTGCTGCTCGCCCCGTCGTGGGGAGACACCGGCCTGCTCGCGCGCTTCGGCAGCCGCATCATCGACGCCCTCATCGACACCGGCTACACGATCGTGGTGCGCCCGCATCCGCAGTCGATGACCTCCGAGAAGCCCATGATGGACGAGCTCATGGCGAAGTACCCCGATGGCGAGGCCGTCGAGTGGAACTTCGACAACGACAACTTCGATATCCTCAACCGCGCCGATGTGATGATCTCCGACTTCTCCGGCGTCATCTTCGACTACTCGCTCGTCTTCGACCGCCCCATCATCTACACCGAGGCGAGCTACGATGACGACGTGTACGACTCCGTCTGGCTCGACGAGCCCCTGTGGAAGTTCACGGCCTACAAGAGCCTGGGCCTCCCGCTGTCCGAGAACGACTTTCCCCGCATCCGCGAGGTGATCGACCGCGCGCTCGCCGACGAGGACATCAAGTCGGGAATCGCCGCCGCCCGCGAGGAAGCGTGGCAGCATCGCGGCGAGTCGGCCAAGGTCACGGTCGATTATCTGGTGCGCAAGCGCGATGAGCTCGTCTCCCAGCGCGATTCCGCCAACGGGGAGGCTGAGTAACCATGTTCTTCACCCATCTCTACGAGTTCGTGGTCTCGCCGCTCATCTTCGTCATCGAGTGCTCGTTCTTCCTGCTCTTCCGCGTGCTCAAGAGCCCCGGCCTCGCCATCATCGGCGTGAGCCTGGTTGTCAACACCCTCTGCCTCCCGCTCTACAAGATGGCGGACGCGCAGCAGGATGAGGAGCGCGAGCGCCAGGCGGGCATGGCCCGCTGGGTCGACCACATCAAGGCCACGTTCAAGGGCGACGAGCAGTACATGATGCTCAGCACCTACTACCGCCTCGAGGGCTACAAGCCCGTCTACGCGCTCCGCGGTTCGTTCTCGCTCCTGCTCCAGATCCCGTTCTTCATGGCGGCCTACAGCTACCTCTCCAACCTGCCCATCCTGAGGAACGCATCGTTCCTCATGCTCACCGACCTCGGCGCTCCCGACCAGCTCATCACCATCGGCGGGTTCGCCGTGAACGTGCTTCCCATCCTGATGACGCTGCTCAACATCGGCTCCACGCTGGTCTACACGCGCGGCCTACCCGCACGCGACAAGATCCAGGCGTACGTGCTCGCGCTCGTGTTCCTGGTGCTGCTCTACGACAGCCCCTCGGGCCTCGTCATGTACTGGACCTGCAACCAGCTGTTCTCGCTGCTCAAGAACGTCTTCATGAAGGTGCTGCGCCATCCGCGCGAGGTGCTTACGGTCGTGCTCGAGGTCGCCGTCGCCGCCGCCACGGTGTTCCTGTTCCAGAGGGGCATGTTCTCCTCCGCCAAGCGCATCGCGTTCTATGCCGCCGCGGTGGTGCTGCTCGAGGCGGTGCTGCTCAAGCCCTACGTGCTGAAGGACCGCGAGCTCGGCCTCTTCAAGACGGGTAAGTGGGATGGCTCGACCAACCTCGGCTTCGTGCTCTCTGCGCTGCTCCTCGCCGCCACGGTGGGCCTTGTCGCCCCCGCAGCGCTCATCGGCGCCTCGCCGGTCGAGTTCATGAACATCAGGGACTTCGTGAACCCGCTCGACAGCATCGCGAGCTCCACCTCGATGGCGCTCGGCATGTTCCTGCTCTGGGTGGGCACCTACTACTACCTGTCGCGCGGCGAGGCCAAGCGTGCCATCGCGGGCATCATGTGGATCGTCGCCATCTGCGGTATCGTCGACTTCCTGTTCTTCGGCCGCAATCTCGGCAACATCAGCTCGGGCCTCATCTTCGACAATCTCCCCACGTTCACGCACCGGGAGCTGCTGACCAACCTTGCCGTGCTCGTCGCGCTCGCGCTCGTGCTGCTCCTCATCTGGAAGCGTGCGCATCAGCTGGTCGTGCCGCTGCTCGCCATCCTGCTGATCGGCGCCGTGGGAACCTCCGTGCCCAACCTCGTGGGTATCGGCTCGGCTGCCGCCGGCGTCGAGGCCGAGGCGGCGCGCCTCAAGGCCGAGGGCCGTCTGCGCGGCAACAAGGAGGTCGAGCCCATCTTCAGGCTCTCGCGCAACGAGAAGAATGTCGTCGTGCTCTTCATCGACCGCGCACAGGGCATGTACCTGCCCTATATCCTCAACGAGCGACCCGACCTCAAAGAGACCTACGACGGCTTCACCTACTATCCCAACACGCTGAGCTACGGACAGTGCACCATCTACGGTGCCGCGGGAATCTACGGCGGATACGAGTACGTTCCCACCGAGATGAACAAGCGCACCGGCGAGCTGCTCGTCGACAAGCATGACGAGGCCCTCCTGATGATGCCCACGATATTCTCCAACGCAGGCTATGAGGTCGATCTCAACGACCCTCCCTTCTACCACTACGGCTTCAGCGACGTGGACTACTCCGAAATCGAGGAGATCCCCAACGTGCGCGCGCATCATGCCGAGTGGATGTACACCAAGGCGCTCTCCAGCGAGTTCGACGTGGTGGAGCATGAGCTGTTCAGGCGCAACCTCTTCGCGTACGGCCTGTTCAAGGTGAGCCCGCTCGTGGCGCAGCGCTTCGTCTACAACGGAGGCACCTACCTCAACACCACGACCAACCATGCCATCAGCAGGGACTTCCTCGGCACCTATGCGATGCTCGCCAACCTCACGGGACTCACCGAGGTCGAGGACGACTCCGCGAACCACTTCATCTCCATCGAGAACCAGACCACGCACATGCCCGACCTCCTGCAGCTCCCCGACTACGAGCCGGCCCTTTACATCGACAACGAGGGCCTTGTCGACGAGAGCTGGTATACGGTCGACGGCGTCACGATGGATATGGACGGCGATCCGTCGTATGCGGCCCACTATCAGGCCAACATGGCCGCCATGCTGCGCATCGGCGAGTGGCTCGACTTCCTGCGCGAGCAGGGCTGCTACGACAACACGCGCATCATCATCGTGTCCGACCACGGCTGGCCGATGGAGCAGTTCCCCAACTGGGTCTTCGACGACGGCAACCTGCCGGTGCAGGGCTACAACCCGCTCCTCATGGTGAAGGACTTCGACGCGCATGGGTTCAACGTGTCCGATGAGTTCATGACCAATGCCGACACGCCTGCGATCGCCATGCAGGGGCTGATCGACGACATGACCAACCCCTTCACGGGCAACGAGATCTCGATGGATCCCAAGACCGAGAGCGACCCGATCATCACCACCTCGGCGCACTGGCATGCCAACTGGTATGTGGACGACGAGGGCGGGTACGACTCCGACGGCACGTACTATGATTCGAGCGACGGCCGCTGGTACTCGGTGCACGGCAACATCTTCGAAGAGGATAACTGGACGTACCTGCCCGACTACGAATAGCGCCTTTGCAGCGCTTCTAAGGCAGCCATGGAAAACGGGCCCGCGATGCGGGCCCGTTGCCGTTGCGTAGGGTTGTTGTCGCCGCGATCAGGCGTCGAGGCCGAGGTAGTGGCGCCAGTACTCGATGCTCGTGATGCGGGTGCGCGCAGCTGCGTACTCCTCGTGCAGGCGGTCCTTCTCCTTCTCGAAGGTCTTGAGATCATCGTTGAAGCGCTTCCAGACGGCCTTGCAACGCTCGGCATCGCGGTGGCGGATGACGCCCTTGCGGTTGGGCACGTCGATGGCGATGATGTGGTCGACGCCGCCGATGCGGCCGACGGGATACACGTAGCCGTAGGCCTCGATGATCGCGGTGTCTCCATGCGCGCGCTGGACCTTGCCCCACAGCTGGCCGTTGAGGGAGTTGCGGACGATCCTGCGGTAGCCCATGTCGAAGATGGTGCCGCGGCTCCTGCCGGTGTAGGGGATGTCGCGCTCGATCTCGTCATGGCCAATGAGCAGCACGTCGCGGCCGGTCAGCGCGAGCGCCTCCTCGCGGATATCCTCGAGCGGGACCAGCTTCTCCTTGTTGCGGTTGGAGGCCATGAAGGTCTGCTCGGCGATGCCCTTGGTCGCGATGAACTCGGGTCCCTTGAGGAAGTCCTCGAAGCCCTCGCAGATCAGCTCGGCGCCCGCATAGTTGAACTTGATGAGCTCGAGGCGGATGCTCTGCGTGATGTCGCCGATGAAGTCGCTGGCGGGGGAGGCGCCGGTGGTGAATTGGATGATAAGGCCGTTCCTGCTGGTCTGATAGCGCTCCACGGCCTCGTTATAGCGCATGCGGAAGTTGAGATGCCACACGCAGATGCCGTTCATGGTCATGAAGTTGGTGGCGCAGCGCTGTCCGTATTCCGCATCGTCAAAGCGCACGAAGAGGGGGAGCGGCATGCCGTTCCTGCGGACCTGCGTGAGCGGGATGCAGCAGTACCACCATGCGGCATACATCTGCCTGATGTCGCCGTAGGATTCGAAATCGGGCTCGAAGGTCTCGTCCTCGACGATCTCGTGGAGCACGCTCATGACGCGTTTGGGTTTGACGGCTCTGCAGAAGCCGGCGTAGGTCATGAAGCCCAGGTCCTCCCAGCGGCTGTCGGGAACATCGTAGTCCATCATCGCACCGGAGAGGAGGGCATCCTTGTACTCGTCGTTGACGAGCGAGAGGATCGAGAAGGTGCGGATGAAGCTCTCGGGCGACATCTCGACGTCGTCGTCCATGAGGAGGATGTGGGTGACGTCCTCTTGCTCCTGCGCGAGGAGCATGCCGTATGCGAAGCCGCCGGCGCCGCCCACGTTCTCGTTGGGATAGACGGTGACGCCGTTGCCGGAGAGCGCCTCGGCATCGAGGGTGCGGCCGTTGTCGATGACGTACATGCGGAAGTGCTTGGAGATGAACTCGTCGGAATCGAGGATACGCGAGCGGACGAGCTCGATGTTGTGGATGATGTAGGTCTCCTTGCGGAACGTGGTGGTGGAGACCGCCAGCTCGACGTTGCGGATGCTCGCCTCGTCGATCTGGGTGTAGAAGTACGAGTTGCGGATGAGCACCTCGCCCTCGGTGTCGAGGCGGAAGCTCACGAGCACATCGTGCGGCGCCACGACGAGGTCGATGTCGTAGGCGGCCCATTCCTCGGATGCGGGGATGTCCATCTCGGAGCCGGCGACATCCTGGGCGTAGTAGTCGTAGGCGTCGGCGCGGGTCTGGGTGAGCTTGGCAGCGTCTCCCTTGAGCTCCACGTGCAGGTGGAAGTTGTCGGCCACGGTGTACTTGCGCCACTTGACGACGGTGAGGCCGTTGAAGTAGGTCAGGAAGTCATAGGAACCGCTCTGCGTCAGCGTTGCAGCCCCATCGTCGCTTGCGGGAAGCACGGTCGCGCTGGAGTGGCAGAACAGGCGCGGCGCCTCGTGGAACTGGCGCATATCGTCGAGAAGGACGTTCGCGAGTTTGAATTGAACCATCTTTGCTCCGTTTCTTACGGTTTCCGCATGCCAGTATCCCGCAGGTCGCCCTGCATGTCCATCTGATTTGCGCTCCAACAGGGGAAATAACACGAACAATCGATGCGAGGCGGAAACCTGACAGCCCGGAGACCTGACAGTGGGGACGGTTCCGATTGTCAGGTTTTCCTGACAATCGGAACCGTCCCCACTGTCAGGTCCAAGCGACGGCCGCTGCCTTGATAGAAGAAACCCGCCCAGCGGGAATGCCGGGCGGGTTTGCGATTCGGATGGGTCGGCGGGCGCCTACTCCTTGCCGAAGAGCTCCTTGTAGTCGGCCGCTGCGAGGATGCCGAACACGAGGACGGCGATCGTGCAGATGATGGTCACCGGGTTCAGCAGGCTCATATCGCGCAGGAACACGATGGAGATGACGACAGCCCACGCGGAGTAGCTGATGTTGAGCGCCATGGCCTTGGAGGCGCCGATCTCGGTGATCGCGCGGTAGTAGAACAGGTACGACGCGGTGGCGAAGAGCGCCGCGACCGCGATAACGGGGATGAGCATGCCGGTGCCCGAGAAGAGCGACGCCGTGAAGCCCCAGCCGCGCATGATCGGCAGGATCACGATGCCGTAGACCAGCGCCGAGGTGGTCTGGCGGATCTGCAGGGCGATCTCGTCGGTCACCGCATCGTCCTGCACGCTCTTGGCTATGATGACCGCCTCGATGCCCCAGCCGAACGCGCACATGAGCGTGCCGGCGAAGCCCAGCCAGAAGTTGGTGATGTTGAGGTCGGGGGAGTAGCTCAGGCCGTAGACGCCGAGCAGCGAAAGGATGAGGAAGACCCAGCGGTACCACTGCATCTCCTCCTTGAGGAAGAAGTAGGCGAGCACCGCGCCGATGGCGGGGAAGATGGCGCTCGCGACGGCGCCGATCGAGGCGCCCATGTTGTTGACCGAGAGCACGTAGCCCGTCATGCCCACGGGGCCGCCGATGACGGCCGCCAGCGCGACGAACTTGCCGCTCTTGGTCTTGAGCGCCTTCACGACGTCGGGGAGCTTGCCGCGCACGCCGTTGTAGATGCATGCCCAGATGGCGGAGAAGGCATCGTGGAGGAAGGTGCTCGCGAACGGGGCGAGCACGACGGCCTGCTCGGTCGACACGAAGGGCGTCATGGCGAGCGCGATGCCGAGGATGATGGTCTCGAACGCCCAGGTGATGCCTGCGATGATTCCTGCGATCATATCCGCCTCCTAGTCCATGCTCTCGAAGATGGCGATGTTGGCCTTGAGGCGCGTGTAGCGGTTGTCGGCGTACTCCTGCATGAAGTCGCCATCGAAGGGCACGCGGGTGAGGCCCCAGAGCGTCCACAGGTAGTCCACGTAGAGCTTCGAGGCGATGAGGTGCTTCTTCTCGACGGTGGTCGCGGGCCTGCCGTAGTAGGACTCGAGGAGCAGGTTGTCCTCGACCTCGGTGTAGTCATGCTCGATGGAGAGGCAGGAGAGGTCCCACATGGGCTCGTTCATGCCGGAGAACTCCCAGTCGATGAGCCAGAGCTTGCCGGTGCAGTCGATGACCCAGTTGCCCACGAGGCAGTCGTTGTGGCAGGGGACGGTGGAGGAGGGGGCGACGGCGTCGATCTGGGCCTTGATGTCCATGACGGTCTGCTTGACCTGGTCGTAGTCGTCGTAGAGCGCCACGCCGCCCTCGCGGATGACCTTCTCGTAGAGGTCGGCCATCTCGAAGACCTCGAAGCGCACGCCCGTATCCTCGCCGCAGGTGTGCAGCGTGTGGAAGATCGCGGCGGCCTGCTTGACGTTCTCGGGCTTGCGCATGATCTCGAGGCTGTTGGGCTGCGGGTCCTTGATGAAGCGCATGACCTTGCGGCCGTCGTCGCCGAAGAAGAGCAGCTCGGAGTCGATGCCCAGCTTGCAGGCGAGCTCGGTGCTCTTGCGCTCGTCGCTGCGGCTCACCAGGTCGTCGGTGCCCTCGCCGGGGATGCGGCAGAGATACTCCTGCCCGTCCGCGCGCGTGATCTTGTACGAGTGGTTCATCATGCCGCCGAGGCGCTCGATCCCGATGTAGTCGCCGTCTCCGAAGACGAGGGTCAGCAGCTCGCGGAGCTTGGGGAGGTCCTCCTCCTCGATCTCGCGTACCAGTTCTGCCATGGTTCCGTCCTTTCGCTTTCGCTTCGATTAGAGGTTGAATTCTTTGACCAGGTACTTGGAGTAGCGCTTGGCCATGACGTGCCAGTTGTAGAGGCTCTCTCCCATGACGGCGCCGCAGGCCTCGCGGTAGAGCGCCCAGACGTACCAGTAGTAGGAGAGGATCGCGGTGTAGGCGAGGTGGTGGAAGAGCAGCGTCTCGTCGAAGGAGTCCTGGCAGTACTCGCGGATGAAGCGCTCGGCGTCCTCGACCTCCCACATCGAGTCCATGATGTAGGTGCCCACGTCGCAGCCGGGGTCGGCGTTGCCGGCGTACTCCCAGTCGATGAGGATGGTGTCGCCGCGGTCGGTGAGCATCCAGTTGGGCGCGTAGGTGTCGCAGTGGCAGAAGCACATCTCGACGCCGTCGCCCACGGTGCGCTCGTAGCACTTCTCGACGTTGGCCTTGAGCTCGTCGAAGCCCTTGTCGGCGATGCCGCCCTTCTCGGTGCGCAGGATCTCCTCGATCTTCGCAGCCTCGTCCCAGGGGAGGAACTCCCAGTCGACGGAGAGCTTCCTGCCGTGGAGCTCGCGCATGACGGCGAGCACGCGCTTGGAGTCGTCGAAGCTCGCGTAGTCGGGCACGCGGATGCCGTCCACGAAGTGAGAGATCTTCCAGCCCGCCTTGGCGTCCATGTGCATGAAGGTGGGGTCGACGCCGATGGACTTGGCCAGCTCGAGCGAGCGCTTCTCGTGCTCGCGCGAGATGATCGCCTCGGTGCCCTCGCCGGGGTTGCGGTACACGTAGCGCTCGCCGGCGACCTCGAAGATGAAGGAGGAGTTGGTGAGGCCCTCCTTGATCAGCTTGAAGCCCACCACGTCGCTCTCGGAGCAGCCGAAGTAGTTGACGATGTTGCGGATGATCTTGCTGTGGGTGTGGTTGACGTAGTCGTCGTCGAAGCGGCGCAGCTCGTCGAGGGAGTCGAACTCGAAGATCGAATCGTCGGGGTAGACCTTGATCTCCATCGCGGGGAGCTTCTTGAGGTTGAGCGCGAGCACGTCCTCCCAGAGCACCGAGTCGTAGGAGCCCACGCCGTGGTCCTCGTTCAGGATCTGCAGGAACGCGGCCGAGAAGGACTGGTCCCAATAGGCGTGGCCGAGCATGATGTAGCCGTCGTCGCCGCTCTTGCGCACGCCCGCGATGCACATCTTGGAATCGGGGATCATGTACCACTCGTCGGTCTTCTCGTGCACGTGGATGGCCGCGTAGTAGCTCTGGTAGACGTACTCCTCGAAGGGGTTCTCCTCGAAGTAGTCGTCGGAGGAGCAGATGTAGGAGTTCTTGATGAAGCGCTGCGCCAGGTAGAGCGTGTTGGTGTTGTTCTTGGTGTTGTACTCGGGGTTGATGACGATGCGGACGCCCTCGTACTTGTCCTCGAGGTAGAAGAAGGCCTCCTTCTTGTAGCCCAGGACGAGCACGATGTCCTTGATGCCCGCCTCCTGGAGCTGCTCGATCTGGCGCTCGATGAGGACCTCGTTCTTGACGACGAGCAGGCCCTTGGGGCGCTCGAGCGAGAGGGGCACGAAGCGGGTGGACATGCCGGCTGCCATGACGATGGCGCTGTCGACCTTATAGGGGAGCAGCGCCTCGATGCCGCCCTCGGTGATGCCGTCGTCGTCGATCCAGCCGCGCTCCTTGAACTCCGCCATCGCCTGCGAGATATAGCCGAGCGAGACGTCGGCGAGGTCGCGCATCCTGCGGTAGTTCTGGATGCCGTGCTTCTTGATGGCGTAGAGGAGGTTGAACTCGTTCCTTGTCATGGTGCGGAACCTTTCTATATGTCGTGCGTAACGGTTATCTGCGGGTGAAGCCGGCGGCAAGCGCTACGGCGACGGCGCCGGAGACGAGCTTGGCCGCCATCATGGGCGCGATGCACTCGGGGGCGTTGGCGGCGGTGAAGGCGAGATGGTCGCCGATGACGAAGGCCGCGCAGACGGCGAACGCGATGTTGAGGACCTTCTCGCGGTCGTTCATGCGGTCGAGGGTTGCGAACATCGCCATGTTGTTGGCGCAGGAGAGCAGGAAGCCCGTGATGCCCGCATCGGTCATGCCGAAGCGCTTGCCGAGGCTCTTGAGCGGGGCGTCGAGCCACCTGTTGAGGCACTTGACGAAGGGGAGGGCTCCGGCGAGGACGAGTCCGATGGCGCCCGCGACCGCGATGCCGTCGCCGGTGGGGGCGAGCAGGCGGAAGAACGGGAGGTCGGTGAAGCCGAGCGGCTTGAGCACGAGGTCGTTGACCATGGCGAGCGCGAGGCCGGCCATGGCGATGACGTTCACGATCTCGCTGAACTTGGCGAAGACGCGCGTGGTGGTGTCTGTGAACTTTGCAAGGCAGAACACGAGCAGCGCCGAGAAGAGCACCGGCAGGGCGATGTTCTTGAGAACGGATGCCAAGGGCACGCCCATGATGAGGCCGCCGACGAAGGTGCCCACGGGGATGGCGGCGATGCCGTAGAGGATGCCCTTCGAGAAGGCGTCCTTGTCCTCGGGGCGGATGGCGGAGAGGCCCACGGGGATGGAGAAGACGATGGTCGCGCCCATCATCGATCCGTAGACGATGCCCGCCCACCTGCCGACGAGGGGATCAAGGGCAACCGACTCGGCGAGCTGGAAGCCGCCCATGTCGATGGCGATGATCGAGGTGACCGCCATGGAGGGGTCGAGGCCGAGGGAGGCGTAGAGCGGCGTCAGCGTGCGCTCGATCACCCACGCGAGGGCGGGGACGAGCGAGATGATGCCCACGATGGCCACGCAGAGCGGGCCGATCATCTCCATGCCCTTGGTGAACTCCTCGGCGAGGCCGAGCTTGCCGTCGAGGAAGGTGCTGTCGATGATGCCGGCGACCGCGAAGACGACCATGACGGCGATGACAGCGGTAGAGAAGAGCTCCATTTGAAGTGCGACCGTTCAATTTAGCGTAATTCCAATACCAAATTGAACATTATAGGCTTCTCTGACTGGCAATCAATTCATAAGCATCTTAACCAGCCCTGACAGAAGGGGACGGTTCTGTTTGTCATGACAGTTGGGGACGGTTCTGTTTTGTCACGTAAGCGAATGAACTGACAGTTCTGCTGGAAAACTGGGACACCAAGTTACCTGTCCCCATCGTCCCAAAGTGGGACACCAAGTTACCT
>CAMOLV010000024.1 GCA_946619045.1 uncultured Coriobacteriales bacterium
CCTGGTCCTTGTTGTAGCCGCTGCAGGCGAGGTCGAAGTTGGGGATGCCGAACATGTAGCCGTGGTCGGTGAGCGCGACCGCGGGCATGCCGAACTCGACCGCGCGCTTGACGAGGTCGTTGATGCGGGTCGCACCATCGAGGATGGAGAAATCCGAGTGGTTATGAAGGTGTACGAATGCCATCGGCTCTCCCTCTCGCGCCGTTGAAACGTCTTTCTAGCATACCTCAGAAAAGCGAATGTATGTTCGATGATTCGAAGCGGTACCGTGCGACCACGGGCTCCTCCGAGCCGTCCACCAACTCAACACATACGAACGCGCACTCGACGGTCTCGTAGCCGAGGCGCGCGAGCACGCTCGCGTAGAAGTTGGCCTGCATGGCATGGCGGGCGCGAATCTGGTCGTAGGTGAGGCCTGCGTCGCCGGTCTTGTAGTCGACCATGAGCGCGTGCGTCGAGCCGGGATTGGTGCAGAGCAGGTCGATGGCGCCCTCGAGATGAGTGCCGTACTCCGAATCCACCGCGATGAAGAAGGGAACCTCGGCGCGGCGGACGGCGTAGCCGAGCGTCTCGGCGCGCAGCGCAGAGCGGGACCAGCGGTCGATGGCCGCTGCGAGACGCGATCTCTGCGTGCGCGAAAGGCCCCAGGTGCGGCAGGCTGCCGCGATGCGCTCCTTGGACGGCGCATGCCCGCACTCGACCATCGTCTGGGCGAGCTGGTGGAAGGCCGAGCCCAGGTTGGTGGCCTTGTCGGCATCGCCGGTGAAGGGCGCGGCGGCGGGCTCGTCCTCTTCCTCCGAGACGATGAGCGGGCGGCGGTACGCCTCCTGCTGCTCCGAAGCCCCGGCGTCATGCTGCTCCTCGTGCGGGAGCAGGGCATGGACGGACGAGTAGCTGAAGACGCCCGTGCGGCGCTTCCAGGGACGGGCGCTGCGGCGCGCCTCGGCGATGCCGTCGGCGATGGCGGGATCGAAGAGCGTGACCGCGCCGGGTTGCTCGGCGGGGAGCTCGACGGGCTCGAACGCGCCCGCGGCCTGCGCGAGAACCTCGCCGCCGTCCTTGTCCTTCTCGACGGCGACATGGCGCACGATAGCGGGCGCGCTGCCGCCGAACTCGAGCTGCGAGAGCCCGACGGGCGGAAGGTCGTCGGCGAAGAGCGCCGAGCAGGCGTCGCTTGCGAGCTGCGGGCTCCAGTGCGTGCCCCGGTCGTTGAGGGTCTTGGTGACCGATACCGTGAGGCAGACGATGAGCGCCTCCTGCGCGCGCGTGAGCGCGACGTAGAGGAGCCTTCCGCGCTCGGCCTGCTCGGAATGCCCGTGAAGATACGAGAGATAGCCCGCCCAGTCCTCGATGGGCGCATCGGGGGCTGGTTCGTCCTCGACCTCGGCCAGGTTCTTCGAGGCCGTGCTGGGGACGAGCGCGGCGCATACCTTCGTGCCGATGTTCTCGCTCACGATGGCGTCCCCGCCGCGCGGCGAGCTCCAGAGCTCGGCGACGGCGCACACGGGAAACTCGAGGCCCTTGGAGGCATGGACCGTCATGACGCGCACCACGCCCGCGGCACCCGTGTCGAGCGATGCGAGGCCCTGGCGCGCGATGGTAAGCCAATGGGAGAATTCCTTGGACGCCCGGGAGATGCCGAGGCAATCCTGGTCGGCGATCTGGGATGCGAAGCGGATTGCCGCGAGGACGTTGGCCGCCTCGGCGATGCCCTGCGGTCCCTCGGCCTCGAGGCGGGCGATCCATCCCGACTCGCGGACGATTCCCTCGAGCACGTCGGCGAGCTGCCAGGTGCGCAGGCGCTCGAAGGCGCGGCCGAGCACGTCGGCGGCCGCGAGCAGGCGGTCGGACGGCCGGGCGCCGGCGCAGAGGGCATCGGCGCCATCCCGCGCAAGCGCGAGGAAGCCCTCCGCAAGCTGGCGCTTGTCGTAGCGGCGCAGGTCGAGCTCGTCGAGCGGCTCGTGATCGCGCGTGGCGAGCAGGCAGATGTCGTTGGCGTCGCAGAAGAAGATCTCGCTCGTGAGGACCGGGTAGAGGCCCGAGCTGGTGGCATAGGGGTTGGCGAGCAGGTCGAGCAGGCTGGCGACGAGGCCGACCTCGGGCGTGCCCGTGAACGAGGAGCCGCCCGAGACGACGCACTCGATGCCGAGTGCGCGCAGCGCGTCGAGGTAGACCTGCACGTTGCTGAGGCTTCCCATGAGCAGGACCACATCGCCCGCGGATCCGCCGGCATCGAGATAGGCCTTGACGCGCGTCGCAAGCTGCTGGGCCGCGACCGCGCGGCGATCCGCGACGGTGGTGCCGCTGCCGCCCGAGGTGATCTCGAGCGCGATGCGCGGCAGGTCGGGCGTTCGGTATGCATCGCGGCGCACATCGCTGGGTCTGAGCGGCATGAACGGCGAGATGATGCCATGCGAGCAGACACGCTCGACGAAGGCGAGGATGTCGGCATGGCTCCTGAAGTTGGTGGTGAGGATGCGGTGGGATGCCTGCTCCACGTACTCCCCGCGGTTGTTGAAGACGCTCACGTCGGCGCCTTGGAAGCGGTAGATGGACTGCTGGGCGTCGCCCACCGTGGTGAGGTGCTCGGCGCCTTCGCCGGAGAGCCGCGAGATCATCTGGACCTGCTGCTCGTTGGTGTCCTGGAACTCGTCGACCATCACGAGCTTGAACCTGCCGCTGTACATGCGGGAGATCTCGGGATGCCGTTCGAACGCGTCGTGGGTGAGGCGGAGCAGGTCGCCGTTGTCGACCAGCCCCTCGGCGCGCTTGCGCCGGCGGTAGCTCTCCTCGACTATCCGCGCGAGCTCGACGAGCTGCGCCGCAAGCGGCCTGCAGGCTGCAAGCTCCTTGGAGACGAGCAGGCTGTCGAAGCTCTGGCGCAGCTCCTTCCAGCTGTCCTTGAGGTTCTTGCCGCCGAACGCCCTTCCGTTGAGCGCGGGAAGCCCCTCGATGCAGCGGATGGCCGCCTCGTCGCCCTGGTCGCGGCCTGCGGCGAACGCGGAGAGCGCATCGATCTGGGCGAGCAGGGCGGCATGGCCCGCATCGTTGGAGGCGTTGCTGTTGAATCCGACCTCGTCGAGCAGCTGCTCCATGGCGCGGCATGCGCCGAGATGGGCATCGAGGCGTGCGGCGAGCGGGATGACGGTGCCCGGGAACGCGAGCGAGCCGAATCCGTCGACGCCCGATGCCGCCGCCTTGCAGATGGCCTTGACCATGCCGATGACGGTATTGCCCGAATCGTCTGCGGCGGAGCTGCGGGACCGTACGTTGAACGTCTTGCGGAGCAGCTCGTACTCGGGCTTCGAGACGACCGCGCGCACGCACGCATCGACCTCCTCCTCGAGCATCTGGTCGGCGAGCGTGTCGGCGATGAGCGGAAGCTCGGGGTCGAGGCCCAGCTCGAAGGCATGCGCCTTGAGGATGCGGATGCACATGCCGTGGATGGTGCTGATCCATGCCGCGTCGACTTCGAGGGCATGCGGGGCGAGCCGCTCGTCCTGGCGGAGGCGCGCGCGGATCTTCTCGCGGATCTCGTCGGCGGCGGCATGGGTGTAGGTGATGACGAGGGCTTGGTCGAGCGAATCGATGTAGGGCGCCCCGTCGGCCCCTGAGCCGGGCGTGAGGGCCCACGCGACGCGCTCGGCGAGCGTCGCAGACTTTCCAGATCCCGCGCCTGCGGCGACGAAGAGCGGGCTGTCGAGCGTGGAGATGATGGATTGCTGCTCGGGGGTGGGAATGCGTTTGGCCATGCTAGCCGAGCCTCCTCTCGCAGCGCATCACGGGGCAGAAGCGGCACGACTCCTTGTCGCGCGGCGATGCGGGGATCTGCGCCGCGGCGAGGTTGGCGATGGAGCGCGCGACGAGCCCTTCGACGGCGTCGAGCAGGTCGCCGAAATCGACGCCTGCGGGCGGGCACATAGCCTTCTCCCATGTGCCGGCAGCCTCCTCGCCCAGCATATGGACGAGCGCCCCCTGGGTTGCGAGGCCCGCGATGACGTGCTTCTCCGCCTTGTCTCCCATGGTCGCGAGGTAGACGGCTCCCACCACGCGGAGCTCGGGATGCAGCCGGCGGATGATCTGGGCGTAGGCGAGCGTCTGGATATGGCGCGGCAACGCGAGCGCCTCGAGCGAGAAGCCGTCGCCGGGTCCTTCCTTGGCGAACATGCTGTAGTCGCCTGCGAAGCCCGACGGGTTCTTATGCTTGTAGTCGATGATGAGGGCATCCCCGCGCTCGTTCACATCGATGCGGTCGATGGTGCCCACGAACTCGGCGCCCGCATAGGTAACGGTGCGCGCACCCTCGCCGCGCCCGAAACGCAGCTCGAAATAGCGCGGCTCGAACCCGATGAGGCGGTCGGCCTCGTATTCGAGCACGGCATGCAGGTCGCGGCGCAGCATGTCGATCTGGAACTGCTCGGAGGCGGTATGGGGCACGAGCGATTGCGACTCCTTGCGCAGCGCCCGCGCCCGCTGGCCCTTGAGATGCTCGTCGAAGATGCCGTCGAGCAACGCGCATGCATCGCCGAGGTTATCGCGGGTGACGCGGGCGCCCGGCACGAAGGCGGCGGGGATATCGTCGGCGGAGCCGTCGGGCGCGATGAGCCCCCCGTTAACTGCAGCGCGGCGCAGCAGCTCGCGGTGGGTCCGCTCGAGCACCACGTGGGCGAAGGAGCCCTTCTGCATGCCGCCGAAATCGGCGTCGATGCCGTCGATCTTGATGCGGCTCTGCGTGAACCATTTGAGCGGGCAGTCGAGGTAGGTCTCGATCTGCGTGGCGGAGAGCGCGAGGGGCTCGTCCTTGACGGAGGCGGAACGCGGCAGGATGAGCATGGAGCGGTCGTCGATATGATCCTGCGCGGGAAGCTGCGAGGTGCCCGCAGGCGCGGGAGCCGTTCCCGATGCCGAGAGCTTTGCCGCGGGGGCATCCTCGGCCACGACCGATACGGGCGGCAGCGCATCCTCGCGGTAGCAGCTCAGAAGCTCGGAGAGGACCACCGCGGGATAGGTGGGCTTGGCATCGCGGTCGCGGGCGCTCGACTCGAGCACGACGGAGCGCGAAGCGGCATCGACCGCACGCGCGAAGCGATGGCGGGCAAGGGCGAGCGGATCGCTCGGCGCAGCCAGATCGAGCTTGCGGAGCAGGCATGCCAGAGCATCGTCCGCCTGCTTGAGGGGCCATTCGGCCGAGGTGAGCTGCATGAGCACCATCGCATCGACCGAGCCTGGCGCGAGCTGCGCCGCCTCGGCACGCGAGCAGATGCGCACCGTCGCAGGCGCATCCTCGGGCCCGATGCAGGACTCCATGCGAAGGGAGAGCGACCCGCAGATGAATGCGAGGAGCTCCACGAGGTCGACGGGCTCGAGGCGGCCCTCCCCTGCGACGGAGAGGCCGAGATGCGAGACGGACGCCTGGACCTGCGCGATGGACTCGAGCACGAAGAGGTCCTCCCCCGCGGGATCGGCCCCGCCCTCGACGAGCTCCTGGGTGAGCAGATGCGCGGCGGAGCCTATACGCCCCTCGACGATGAGGCGCGTCGCCTGCGCGCAGGCATGCGAGGTGGTGCTCTCGCGCTGCAGGATATCGAGCACCGCCTGCGGAGTGAGCGCACGGTTGCCGCGCATGCGCTTGTCGAGGCTCCATGCCGCCTCCTCGCTCACGCCGGAGATGGATGAGAGCATGAAGTCGGTGATGGCGCGCGGCGGCCACCAGCCCATGGGCGGGAGCTCGCCGGGCTCGACCGCATCCCATGCGGCAGCGGCACCGGCGAGGGCGGCAACGCATGAGGCGAACGAGAGGAACGCGCGCGCTGCGGACGTGAGGCCGAGCATGCGGCGGGCGCCGCCCTGGACGAGCAGGCCCTGCGCGGCAAGACGCGGGGCAAGCGCATCCCATGCCGCGCCAACATCGGGAACGCAGACGGCTATGGAGCGGCAGCCCTCCCCTGCGAGGCGCCCGACCTCCTGGACGACGAGCGGATATTCGGCGAAGGGGCCGGTTGCGACCGCGCGGCGGACGGCACCGGTCGAGCCAAGCGGTTCGATGCCCGCCTCGCCGGCGCGGAACAGCGCCTGCGAGAGCAGGCCGAGCTCGCCGGAAGCGGCACCCTTGGTGGGCGCCGCATTGCCGATGGATACGTCGACGCCGCGGGCACCTGCGGCGTGCATGAGCTGCTCGCCCAAGGCGTGCGGGAGCTGGGACTGGGGGCGGCCGTCATCGCAGATGTGCACGTCGACCGATGCGAGCGCGGCAAGATCGGCGAGAAGCTCGACCGTGGGGAACGGAGCATCGGCGAAGCCGGCGGCAACGATGGCCGGCATCTCGACGCCCTGCGCCGCGAAGATGCGCGGGAGCTCCGCCATGGCCTGGCATGGCTCGATGAAGCCATGGCAGGAGAGGGTCGCGGCATACGCGCGCGCCATGTCGAGGAAGCGCTGCTCGTTGGCCGTGACCTCGGCGGACGGGCTTTCGGGCAGCCATGCGAGGGCATCCTTGACGAAGGATGCGAGGGTGCGCACCATGCCCTCCGTCGCCGAGAGCGGATTGGTCCCGTCCTTGCGGCCGTCCATCACCGCGATCTTGTAGCAGAGCGCATACCGCACGGAGGGGTCGACGAAGGTGCGTCCGTCTCCCCAAACCTCCCAGCGCTCGCGCACCCAGGCGAGCGGCGTGGTGCAGGAGATGCCGAGCGAGAGCTCGGGGTAGGCCGAGATGGCGCGCGATGCCTCGAGCGCCAGGGAGAGCGCGGGAACGAGCAGCACGACGGGTCTGCCCTCCCCGCGCGCGGAGCGGAGGTTCTCGATAAGGTCGGGCGTGGGGAGCCCGGGATTGCCGGATGCAATGATTCGCAATGACATGGATGCGCCTCGGTCGTAAGGATTCACTGGTACCCATGATACCGTGTGCGGCGGACAAGAACCCGCTTCCATCGGGGACAGGCATCACCCCTCCCCCGCCGCTCCGCTCGGGTCCGTGCACATGCGACGATCCACTTCGTAAAGTGGGTATCCACTTCATGAAGCAGGTGGAATTCAAGGCTCTAAATCTACCCATTTCGCAAAGTGGGTACGCACTTCGCGAAGTGTTCACCCTTCAGCAGATCGGACCGCGTCAACTACTCCACGAGCAGCGCCGCACCCACGAGACCCGCCTCGTCGCCGCATTCGGCGAGCGCGAAGAGGAGCGCATCCGGCGCGAGGACGTAGCCCTTGGCCTTCTCGTGCACGAGGTCGATGAAATCGGGGTTCTTGAGCGCGACCGAGCCGCCCCACACGAAGATGTCGGGGTCGACGACGGCGGCAACGTTGTTCACGAGGCGGGCGATGTTGTCGGCGCCGCGCTCGACGATCTCCGCCGCCGCGGCGTTTCCCGCATGCCAGAGCTCGAACAGCTCGCGGGCGCCCATCTCATGCCCGAAACGCTCGCTCGCCATACGGCCGAGCGCGGTCCCGCTGCACTGGAGCTCGACGCTGCCCGCGTTGAGGCCGGGACGCGTGTAGGGATCGTCGTTCACGACCATGTTGAAGACCTCGGCGCCGAACGAATGGGCGCCGCCCACGACCTTGCCCTGGTAGATGTAGCCTCCGCCGAGCCCCGTCGACACGGTGAAGAAGAAGACCGACCCGTATCCCCTGCCGGCGCCCATGAGCGCCTCGGCGAGGCCGGCGACGTTGGCGTCGTTGTTGAGATACGCGGGCTTGCCCGTGAGGTCCTCGAAGAAGTCCACAATCCCGAAGTTCTCCCAGCCGGGGAGGTTGGGCGGGTTGAGGAACTTGCCGGCATGGAAGTCCGCCGGTCCGGGACCGCCGATGCCGATGCCCGCGTAGTCGACGCCCCAGCCCTCGATGGCGGCCGCGAGCTTGGCGAGGTTCTCCTCGGGTCCGCGCTCGCGGTCGTTGGGGAAGACCTCCTTCTTGAGGAGCGTCCCATCCTCGGAGAATGCCGCGACCCTGAGCTGGGTCCCGCCGATATCGATGCCGATGCGGTTCATAGCGCCTCCTCTTCCGCGAGCCTTTCACGCTAAGATAATAGACGAGAACACCGCGTCGGGAAGGAGCTCTGCCGTGAAATTCGCCTATCTCATCCTGAGCAGCAAGTACGACCCCGTTCGCGACCGCGCGTCGATCGCAGACGGCATGGCGACCATCGTGGGCGTGCCGAGCATCGACGCCGCCTGCGAGGTGGCGCGCGAGCTCGCCGACGAGGGCGTCGTCGCCATCGACGTGTGCGGCGGGTTCCGCGAGGAGGGCGCCCGGAGGATCATCAAGGCGACGGGCGGCCGCGTGTGCGTGAGCCCCGCGCATTACCTCCCCGAGCAGGAGGAGCTCAACAGGAGCCTCTTCGCCAAGTAATCGCAGCAAATCATGCATGTCTCGGCCGGAAGGCGCATACACCGTTCGCGAACGGTGCACTCCGTTCACGAACGGAGCAAATCGACAACCCGGCCCACCGGCATCGCTTGCCGACGATTCTGAACGATATTCAGAACCTGTACAGCCATCTCGCCGCCAATACCGCCAGAAGGTTGAAAAAGTGCGATACTAATACCCTGCAGAACCGCTGTACGGGAGATATGACATGCCTGCGCTGATAACACACCACATCTTCGGCCAAGACGCCGTTGCGAAGCTTCCTGACGGAATCGTCGAGGGCCAGGAGGAGCTGCTCGCGTTCCTGCTGGGCAACCAGGGTCCCGACCCCTGCTTCACGCACGTCCTGGGCATCCCCTCCACCACCGCCTCGACGCGCAGGCTCGGCAAGCTCATGCACGAGGAGCGCATGGCCGACGCGCTCTTCACCGCCCGCGAGGCGCTGACGCACCTTCCCGTCGAGGACGCCCGCGTGGGCCGTGCCTTCGTGCTGGGCCTCGTGGGCCACTATGCGCTCGACAGCACCTCCCACCCCATCGTCTACGCCGGCCAGAAGGAGCTCGCCGCCATGCGCGACGACCTCGCCGACGCCGAGCGCGAGCTCCACGGCCTCATCGAATCCGAGATCGACACCTGGGTGCTCTGGGAGAAGCGCAGCCAGGACGTGCGGGACTTCTCGCCCTCCACGGCGCTCGCCCGCACCGACGCCATCGACCGCACCTCCGGCGCCATCATGAGCGCCGTCGCCCTGCAGGTCTTCGGCATCGCGATCCCCTCGACGGAGTTTCCCGCCGCCGTGCGCGACTACGAGATCTACCTGCGTGCCATCGACGACTACGACTCCGCGGGCTCCGCGTTCATCTCGACCATCGAGGGCCTCGTGCGCCCCCACTCGCTCACGCGTGCGATGGCGCACCGCTCGAACCCCACCCATGAGTGCGCCGCCGCGAACCTCTCGAACAACGACTGGATCGACCCGTGGACGGGCGCGACGCGCTACGAGAGCTTCGCCGACCTCTACGACGAGGCGCTCGCCAAGTACGGCGTGCTCGCGGAGGCGCTGGTACGCAACGACCGTGCGACCTTCGAGAAGGAAAGCGCCGGACTCTCCTACGATGGAAAGCCCGGCGCCTAAGCTGCCGTTCTGAAAACCAGGCGTTACGTCAAGCGCTCGAAGATCAGAGCGCTCTCGCCCTGTGCGAAGCGCAAATGGCCTGTCTCGGCATCGTACGTGACATCGATCGCCTGATCGTCGATCGTCATTTCGCACGTCGTCGCGCTTGTGGCCTTCCACTCGCCCGAGCCGTAATCCTCGCCGAACATGACCAGGTTGCAGGTGCCGTCCTCCGCGATGGAGAGGTCGACGGTCATGCCGAGGTCCTTCATGGTCTGGAGATCCTCCTCGGGAACGGGGTCCTCCCCCTCCATGGCGACCATCTGCCACTCACCGATGAAGTTCTCCTTGTTCGCAGCTCCGCCGCAGCCCACGAGGGCGATGCAGAGCACGGCGAGCAGGGCGAAGATGCCTAGGAAGCGCTTCTTCATGGCGATTCTCTCCTAACGCGACGAGCACCGGTCTTCCAACGAGTATACCCTTTACGCGAAGTCAGAAACCGGTCGGGACGATTAGAACAGGTTGGACTGCAGCTCATCGATGGAGGAGCCGTAATTGTCTCCGACGAGTTCGTCGAACAGGCCGCCCGAGATGGCATCATCGTTGAAGATGTTGGCATAGTAGCAGTCCATCTCCTCGTTATAGGTCATGACCACGAACGCCTTCTCTCCGGAGGGAGCCTGGACGATGGCGACGCCGAACGTGTCATCGGCCCATTGCTCGTCGATCGTCTCGATATTGTTGAGCGCATGGAACGTTTCCTCGACGGAGGAATAGTGGATTCCGTCGGCGATGATGACGAACACGCACTCCTCGCCCTTTCCGAATACATCGAATTCTGCGATCTCGGTATCGGGGTATTCATAATTCGATTTGCCCGAGACGTAGAAATCGCCGGTTCGGTCATCGTTGACCCACCACACCATATCGTCTTCCCACTTGTACCCGCCCGCCTCGAGGGCGGTGATGAGCTCGCTGCCGTTGAGCCCTGTCACGGTATAGAACGTGGGGTATCCTTCGGCATTGATCAAGTTGTAACCCGCATGCTTGCCGGAGGCCGAACTGTCGGTCGGAGCAGCGGGGAGATCCTCGGAACGGACGAAGACGATGGTGTCACGCGACTCGATCAGGCTCAGGGTGCGTGCGGAGCCGTCGTATACGAGATCGATGGTCTCATCTTCGTAGAACATGGACGCCTCGGTGGCGCTTTCGGCTTCCCAAGTTCCCTCGCCGTAGTCCTCACCGAAGATGACCATCTTCCACGTGCCATCCTCCGAAATGGTCAGATCGGCCGTGTAGCCGAGATCCCTCATCTGCTGGATATCCTCTTCGGAGATGGCATCCTCGGGATCGTCGGCATCCATGTAGATCGCCTGCCACTCGCCGGCGAAGACGGCGGTGAAGTCCTCTTCTTCGACCTCGGCCGCTCCCCCGCTCAGCTTGCCAGGACCCGAGGAGCTCTGCTCCTCCTGCGGCGTCGCGGTCGTATCGGAGCCGCCTCCCCCGCATCCTACGAGAACAAGGCAGAACATGGCGAGCACGGCGATGATGCTCAGGAAGCGCTTCTTCATAGCAAATCTCTCCTTTACGGTCGTGAAACCGCTTACTTAAGGAAAAGCGTACAACATGACCCCCGACAAACAGAGAGTCGTCAAGGTAGATGCGCCGGACAATCCGATAAGCGAGCGGATTCGAGGCCGTCCTATGCCTGGGGAGGCTCGCCCGTCTCGATGATGCGGACGAGGGCCTCCTCGTCGAGCACGGGAACACCCAGCTGCTGCGCCTTCGTGAGCTTGGAGCCGGCCGCCTCGCCCGCCACGACGAAGCTCGTCTTCTTGGAGACGGAGCCCGAGACCTTGGCACCGAGGGCCTTCAGGGCGTCGCCCGCCGCATCGCGCGTGTAACGCTCGAGGGCGCCGGTGAGCACGAAGGTGAGGCCCGCGAGCGTCTGCGGCCGCTCGGGCTCGCGGCGCTCCTCCTCCATCACCACGCCCG
>CAMOLV010000025.1 GCA_946619045.1 uncultured Coriobacteriales bacterium
CAGGGGGTGAGAGCATGCGCAAGCCGACGCCATGGACGCCCGAGCAGGCGCGCCAGTTCACGCAGCTATGCGGCATATTCTGCACCAAGAGCGAGATCTGCAACATCATGGGCATCGCCGACCACCGCACGCTCGACGCCCGCATCGCCGAGGCCTTCCCCGAGACCCCGACATGGGCCGAGGCGTTCGAGCATTACAGCGGCGTGGGCCGCGCGAGCCTGCGGCGCAAGCAGTTCGAGCTCGCCATGGACGGCGACCGCGTGATGCTCATCTTCCTGGGCAAGAACTACCTCGGGCAGAGCGACGACGGGCCCAAGGCCGAGCCCGAGCGCAAGCGGGACGACGAGAACCCGCTCGACGCCGCGCGCAAGAGATCGGCGGCCAGGCTGGCCGTGGTGTGATGGAGCGCAAAGGGTGCGAGGTCCCGAGGATCTGGACGCCGCCCCTGCGCGAGCTCACGCCCGACACCACGCTCGGCTACGACGTGATCGACTTCGCGGTCAACGTCCTGGGCGTCGAGCTCTACCCATGGCAGAGATGGCTCTTCATCCACGCGCTCGAGATCGTCGGCGACCTCGCCGGCGAGTGGTACTTCAGGTACGAGACCGTGCTCGTGCTCGTGGGCAGGCAGCAGGGCAAGACCACGATGTCGATCATCCTCGCCCTGTACTTCCTCTACATGCTCGGCGTGAGCCTCATCCTCGGCACCGCGCAGGACCTCGAGCAGGCCGAGGACACCTGGGCGGCGTGCGTCGAGATGGCGGAGGGCAACGAGTGGCTCGCTGCGGAGATCGAGCACGTGTGGCGCACGAACGGCGCCAAGCGCATGACGCTCACCGCGTCGCGCGAGTACCGCGTCAAGGCGTCGACCCGCAAGGCGGGCCGCGGCAAGAGCGCCAACCTCGTGCTGCTCGACGAGCTGCGCGAGCATCAGGACTTCAAGGCATGGGACGCGCTCAGCCCCACCACGCTCGCGCGCGCCCATGCCCTCATATGGTGCATGAGCAACGCGGGCGACGCGACGAGCGTCGTGCTCCGCTACCTCAGGCTCAAGGCCCACGAGGCGCTGGGCGACCCCGACCACATCGTCGAGGCCGTGGGCGCCTCGATCGACCGACCCGACGTCGAGGACGACGAGGCGCCCGCGCCGGCCATCGGCCTCTTCGAGTGGAGCGCGCCGCCCGACGCGGACGTGCGCGACCGCGACGCATGGGCCCAGGCGATGCCCTCGCTCGGGTGGTGCGTGACCGAGCGCGCCATCGCGCAGAAGCTCGCCACAACGACGCTCGACGGCTTCAAGACCGAGTACATGTGCCAGTGGGTGACGAGCGCGATAAACCCGCCCTTCCCGCACGGATCGTGGGACGCGGGGCGGGACGAGACGAGCGCCATCGCGCCCGACGCGCCCGTCTGCTTCGGCGTGGACGTCTCGGGCGACCGGCGCCGCGCCGCCATATGCGCGGCGGGCATGAGGGCCGACCGCGACTACCACGTCGAGCTCATCGAGTACAGGACGGGCCAGGAGTGGGTGCGCGACTGGGTGCAGGACGTCGCATCGTCGCAGAAGGTGCGCATCGCCCTGCAGGGCCGCGGCGCGCCGGCATCCGACCTCGCAGACGTACTCGAGTCCATCGCGGGCGTCGAGGTGATCCGCTGCGAGGGCAAGGAGCTCGCGGCATGGTGCGGCCGCACATGGGACGGCGTGGCGGCCAACACCGAGGCCGACCTCGACGCGCCCAAGATCAGGCACCGCACGCAGGCGGGCCTCGACCTCGCCGCGGCGATCGCCACCACGCGCCCGGTGGGCGACGGCGGCTACGTATGGGACCGCATGAAATCGAGCGAGGACATCTCGCCGCTCGTGGCCATGACGATGGCCTACGGCCTCGCCACGCGCGTGGAGGAGAAGCCCAAGGAGAGCGCCTACAGCAACGGGCGCGGGCTCATGCTCATCTAGCAGAAGGGAACAGCCGCATGGGATTCTGGTCGCGCCTCTTCAGGGGCGGACGCAGCGTGGAGGTGCGCTTCGTGAGCGCATCCACGCACGTGCTCGGCATGAGCGAGGCCGAGCTCTACCTCACGCAGCCCGCGCTCAGGGCCGTCGTGAGCTACATCGCCGACAACGTGGCGGGCATCCCGCTCAAGTGCTACGTGCGCGAGGGCGACACCGAGAGGCGGCGCGACACCGAGGGCGTGCTTCCCACGCTCCTGCGCCACCCCAACGGCCACATGACCGGGCACGAGCTCATCCGCATGACGATGAGCGACCTCTGCCTCTACGGCTACGCCGTCTGGTACGTCGTTCCGGACGCCGACAGCCCGAGCGGCTGGACCGTCGAGCCCTTCCCCTCGGCATGGACCCAGCCCGTCACCGCGGACGGCGTGACCGCCACGGGCTACACCGTGAACAACCCCGCGAGCGGCGCGATCCAGACCTTCGACGCGGAGGACTGCATCCGCTTCGCGCTCTACAGCCCCGACGGCCTCGAGGCCGCCTCGCCCGTGCGCGCGCTCAAGCAGGTGCTCGCCGAGCAGGTCCACGCCTGGGAATACCGCAACCAGGTATGGCAGAACGGCGGCCGCGTATCGCAGACCATCGAGCGCCCCGCCAACGCGCCCGAGTGGGCGCCCAAGGACCGCGAGCGTTTCGCCCAGGACTGGAAGAACCGCTTCTCGGGCGACGCCGCCACCGACAGCGGCGGCACGCCCATCCTCGAGGACGGCATGAAGCTGGTCCAGACGCAGTTCAACGCGCGCGAGGCGCAATGGCAGGAGGCCACGCGCATCGCACGCGAGGACGTGGCGGCGGTGTACCACATCAACCCGAGCCTGATCTGGCACACCGACGCGCAGACGTACGCGAGCGCCAAGGACGCCGCGCGCGCCCTCTACGCCGAGACCCTGCAGCCGATCCTCGACATGCTCAGCGAGCGCATGAACGCCTTCCTCATCCCCAAGGTGGGCGCGGACTCGCGCGAGTACGTCGAGTTCGACATCTCCAAGAAGCTCGAGGCGAGCTTCGAGGAGCAGGCGACCGTCCTGCAGAGCGCCGTGGGCGGGCCGTGGATGGAGCGCAACGAGGCGCGCGCCCGCTTCAACCTGCCGCCCATCGAGGGCGCCGACCAGCTCATCGTGCCGCTCAACGTGCTCGAGGGCGGGCTCGCGTCGCCCAACGACACGAGCCCCTACGGCGGCTACGACGCCGGCGCGCCGCGCCTCAAGGCGGCCAAGCCGCTCGCGCGCATCAAGGCCGCGCCCGACACGCACGCGTCGATGGACATCGCTGGCGTGCTCAGGGCGTTCTTCAAGCGGCAGCGCCGCAAGGTCGAGCCCGCCATCGAGAGCGCCAAGGCCAAGGGCGGGCTCTGGCCCGACTGGCGGAGCATCGAGGCGCTCAAGGCGGGCAACTGGCCCGCATGGTGGGACGCAGAGCGGTGGGACCGCGAGCTGGCCGACGACCTCGAGGCCGTGTTCGCCGAGAGCGCCGAGGAGGCCGCGCGCCGCACGCTCCGCGAGCTCGGCGGCGACCCCGACGGCTACGACCCGCGGATCGCCGCCAACTACATCCGCAAGATGGCGGAGGGCAAGGCCAAGGCCGTCAACAACGTGACGTACAGGCAGCTCGAGCGGGCCCTCGCCGACGACATCTCGGAGGACGCGGAGGGCGCCACGCCCGCCGGCGTCTTCGACAAGGCCGAGGGCGAGCGCGCCGACCACACGGGCATCAGCTTCGCCACGGCCCTCACGGGATGGGCGGCGCTCGAGGCGGTCGAGCAGGCCGCGCCCGCTACCCGATACCGACGCATGAAGACGTGGATCGTCACGAGCTCCAACCCGCGCCCGGAGCACGCCGCCATGAACGGCGAGACCGTGCCGCTCGGCGAGCTCTTCAGCAACGGGGCCAACTACCCGGGCGACCAGGTGCTGACGCCCGAGGAGTCATGCAACTGCCAGTGCCAGGTCGAGATCACCATTTGGGAGGTTTAAGCAATGACAAGGTACAAGAGCTCGCCGCTCGCGCCCATGGAGGCCGACGGCACCGTCAAGGGGTACGCGTCGACCTTCGACCGCGACCCGGACGCCTACGGCGACGTCATCGCCCCGGGCGCCTTCGCCAAGAGCCTCGAGAGGTGGGCCGCCATCGGCAAGCCCATCCCGCTGCTCTACGGACACAACACCGACGACCCCGAGTACAACATCGGCAAGGTGACCGAGGCCCACGAGGACGAGCGCGGCCTCTACATCGAGGCCGAGTTCGACGCCGACAACCCCAAGGCCCAGTACGTGCGCAAGCTCGCGCAGGAGGGCCGCCTCTACCAGTTCAGCTTCGCCTACGACGTGACCGACTGGGCGCCCATCGAGCTCGAGGACGGCCGCAAGGCGACCGAGCTGCGCGGGATCGACCTCTTCGAGGTGAGCCTCGTGCAGATCCCCGCCAACCAGCACGCCGAGGTGACCGAGATCAAGAGCGCGCTCGGCGGCGAGACCGTCGCCCGAATCGTCGACGGGATCGTCTACCCCGCCGACGGCGCCAAGAGCGGCCGCAGGCTCTCCAAGGCATCCGTCGAGGCCATCGACGAGGCCATGGAGGCACTGCGCGGCACCGAGGACGGCGTGCGCCGCGCGCTCGCGATCCTCGCCGAGCTCAGAGAGGACGAGACCGAGGACCCGGACGAACCCGCGGGAGGTGAGCCGGGCGCGCAGGCACAGGGCGCGCCCGACCAGACCGAGCCCGAGGGCAAGGCCGCGCTCCTCGACCTCTATAAGCAGACCGTTATCGCATCCATCCAGTAAAGGAGAAAAGCATGAACCTTCGCGAGAAGCTCGCCCAGCTCATCAAGGACCTCGAGGCCGCCGAGGACATGGAGACGGCCAAGGCCATCAAGTCCGAGATCGACGCCGTGCAGGAGCAGATCAAGTTCGCCGACGAGAAGAAGGCCCTGCTCGACAGCATGAAGGCCCCCGAGCCCAAGCCCGCCAAGGCCGCGCCCCGCACCCTCGGCGAGTACGCCGCCAAGAACCTCGACCTGACCGCCGTGCGCGCCGGCAACGCCGCCAAGGCGTCGACCGCCTACGGCTTCAAGGCCGCCACGGACGTGCACATGGGCTCGCCCGTCGAGGTCATCGACCGCAACGTCGTGAACATCGCCCGCGCGACCGACATCCGCGACCTCTTCGGCGCCGAGTCGATCAGCGGTACGAGCCTCAAGTACTTCGTGCTCGGCGCCACCGAGGGCTCGCCCGCGGCCGTCGCCCAGGGCGCCCAGAAGCCGCAGTTCCACGTGCCCAGCACCTCGCAGACCGCCACGCTCCAGAAGATCGCCGGCTGGTACTACGAGACCGACGAGCTCATCGAGGACAACGAGTTCCTCCGCAGCTCGATCGACAACCGCGGCCTCTACGCGCTCGACCAGGCCGTCGAGAGCTACCTCATGACCACCCTGCTCGGCACCTCGGGCCTCGGCTCCATCGCGCAGGCGCCCACCGCCGACAACATCTTCCAGGCCATCATGCAGGTCAAGAGCGCCAGCACCTACGACGCCGACGCCATCATCATCAACCCGACCGACTACCAGACCCTGCGCCTCGCCAAGGACGGCACCAACGGCCAGTACTACGGCGGCGGCTACTTCTACGGCCCCTACGGCAACGGCGCCGTCGTGCGCCAGCCGGGCCTCTGGGGCCTCAACACCGTCGTGACCACCGCCGTGGCCGCCGGCACCGTGCTCGTGGGCGCCTTCAACCAGGGCGCATCCGTCATCACCAAGGCGGGCGAGGGCGCGCGCGTCGAGATCGTCACCGGCGACCACGACGACCGCACCAACAACCGCGTGACCGTCATCGTCGAGGAGCGCATCGCCCTCGCGACCCGCGTGCCGGGCGCCTTCGTCAAGATCGCGGCCTAGGGGGCACCGATGGCGCTGAGACTCTACCGCCTCGGCGAGTTCGTCTACCAGTTCGAGGAGGGCGCGGCGCCCGAGGGCGCCGTGCCCGTCGGGCCCGCCGGGAAGGACGCCGCGCCTGCGAACAAGGCGCGCAAGGCGCCCGCGAACAAGGGGCGCAAGGCGCCCGTCAAAAAGGAGGGCTAAACGCATGGGCTACATGACGTCGTGGGACTACTCCGTGACCCTCGAGGAGGGCGCGACGGGGCTCCCGCCCATCATCACCGCCGAGCAGTTCGGCATCTTGACCGGAGGCGTCATGTCGTCCACGACCGAGCAGATCGCCGCCGTGCTCGAGACGGCGAGCCAGGCGGTGCGCGACTGGTGCGGCTGGCACGTCGCGCCCGTCATGCAGTGCGAGTGGACCGGGCAGGGCGAGGGGCGGCAGATGCTCCTGCCCTGCCTCTCGGTGCGCTCGATCGCATCCATCGCCGTCAACGGCGCGGAGCTCGCCGCGGACGCCTACGAGTGGAGGCCGAGCGGCGTGGTGCGCCTCGCCGCGGGGTGCTTCCCGCCCGCATGGCGGAGCGTCGAGGCCGTCTTCTACGCGGGCGTGGACGCCACGGGCGCCATCGGCGCCGCGGTCGCCCAGATCGCCGCCAACGCACTCGCGGCCGCGCCCGGCGTGCGCGCCGAGCGCATCGGCACGGCATCGGTCGACTACAACCAGACGGCCACCGGCGTGAGCGGCGGCATCCGCCTGCTCGCGAGCGACCTCGACCTGCTCGCGCCCTACCGCCTGACGGTGAGGTGATCGCATGCCCTATCCGTACGCATGGTGCGACCTGACCGTCACCGTGGAGCGCGCGCCCCTCGTGGCCGTGCGCAACACGCAGGAGCGGGACTGGACGCGCGCCGAGCCGCACGAGGTCGCGCGGTGCTGGGCCGAAGGCGTGAGCTCATCGACCGACTTCGCCGACCCGCGGCAGGCCGCGACCGTCCGCGCCGTGCTCTACGCGCCCGCGGGCGCCGACATCGAGCAGGGCGACCGCATCGTCTGGGAGGGCGCGGCCTACGCCGTAGACGGCACGCCGCGGCCCATGAGATCGCCCACGGGGCGCCTCGACCACATCGAGTGCGACCTCGTGGACTGGAGGGGGTAGCCATGGCCAAGCAGGCGGGATCGGTGCGCATCCAGCTCCTGAGCGACGGCATCGAGCAGCTCCTCAACTCCGCGCCCGTGGCGGCCGTGTGCGGCCAGGAGGCCGCGCGCATCGCGGCCGCGGCGGGGGAGGGCTTCGAGGTGAGCGAGATGTGGCGCGCCAACTTCGGCGGCGGCCGCGTGGCCTACTCGGTGCGCGCCGAGACGTACGAGGCCAAGCTCGCCGAGGCCGAGGACAAGGCGCTGACGAGGGCGGTGTTCGCATGCAGAGCGTGATACCCATCGACGTGGAGCAGGCGCTCAGCGACGACCTCATGGAGGCATGGGGGCACCCGGCGTACGCGCCGCCCGTGCCCGACGCCTACGCGCAGGCGCTGCCCTGCGCGTGCGTGACCGAGGTGGGCGGCACCGACACCACCATGGTGACCTACGAGCACGACGTCTCGGTCGACGTGTGGGCGCCCACCCTGGGCGCCGCCATGGACGCCGCGCGGCAGCTCGCGGGCATCCTCTGCGACATGCCCTACCGCGCGCCCTCGAGCGGGCGGCAATGGCTCACCGCGGGCATCAACACGATGCCCTACGCCAACCCCGACCCCAACGACTACAAGACGCCGAGGGTGAGCTTCACGGCGATGCTCACGATCCGCGGCACCATCACCGACATCTAAGGAGGCCAACCACATGGCACTCAACAAGGGCGCGGTGCTCGTAGGCACCGCAGATCAGCAGACCACCGGCGCCATCGCCAAGGCGCCCATCGGCACCGCCCTGCCGACCGACGCCACGACGGCGCTCGACGCCGCCTTCGTCTCGGGCGGCTACGTCTCGGAGAACGGCCTGAGCCTCACGCCCGAGTACTCGACCACCGACATCCGCGAGTGGAACGGCAACCTGGTGCGCAGGCTCAAGGAGTCCTTCGACGGCACCCTCGGCTGGGAGATGCTGCAGACCGACGCCGAGAGCATGCGCACCGCCTTCGGCGACGACAGCGTGACTGTGACCGAGGCCGACAGGACCCACGGCACCCGCATGGCCATCCAGCTCGGCAAGGACCTGCCCGAGCGCGCCTCGTGGGCCTTCAACATGAAGGACGGCGACGCGCGCACGCGCATCGTCGTGCCCGACGGCCAGATCACGACCGTGGGCGAGGTCAGCTTCACATCCTCCGCGGCCGTCGTCTGGCCCGTCACGCTCTCGACCTACCCGGACGAGAACGGCGTGAGCATCTACATCTACACCGACGACGGCCTCGTGACCGTCTAAGCCAAGGGGGAGAGGCCATGTATACGCTCCAGCGCATCGAGCCCAAGTACTTCGACTTCAAGATCGAGGGGCGCGAGGGCACCTACCGCATGATCGCGATCGACTGCATCCCCCAGGAGGACCTCGACGGCTACATCGACGCCGCCGAGAAGGGCGAGGCGGCGATCAACCGATGGGCGCGCAACCTCTTCGAGCGCGAGTGCCCCGGCGCCATCGACGGGCTCCGCGCCCGCGAGTTCAACGCCCTCCTGGCCGCATGGCGGGACGGTGCGGACCTGGGGGAATAGCCGGCCTCATCCGACTGGACCGCGAGAGCGGCGGGGCGCTCGACTACGACTGCATGGTGCAGCTCGGCGTGCGCCTCGCCGACATCCCGCGCACCTACGGGTGGACGGCGCTGCCTATCCTGGCGCGCCACATGACCACCGAGAGCGCCACGTGGCGGCATCTCAACCCGGATGAGGCGTCATGGACACAGCCCATCAGGCAGGCGGCGCTCCTCGCCGACCTGTTCGACGCGCTCCGCGCGTTCGCGCACGTCTACGCGCAGGCGCACACCAAACGGAAGATGAAGCGCCCCGAGCCCTACCCGAGGCCGTGGGCGCCCAAGCATAAGGGAAAGCACTACGGCGCGGACCCGATCCGCGTCGGCGACTTCGATAAATGGTACTACGGGGGTGATAGCTAATGGCGGACGGCGTAACCGTAGCCAACGCCTTCGTGCAGATCATGCCCTCCGCTGAGGGCGCGACATCCGCCATCGAGCAGGCCATCATGCCGGGCATGGAGGACGCGGGCGCCAAGGCCGGCGGCCTCCTGGGCGGCGGCCTCATGGACTCGCTCAAGGGGCTCGCGGCCAAGCTCGGGCCGATCATCGGCGCGGGCGCGATCGCCAAGGGCCTCTTCGACATCGGCAGCGGCTTCGACGAGATGACCGACACGATCATCCTCGGCACCGGCGCGAGCGGCGAGGCGCTCGCGGGCCTCGAGGAGGTCGCCAAGAACGTCGCCACGACCGTGCCCGTGAGCTTCGGCCGCGCGGGCGACTACATCCAGAACCTCAACACGCGCCTCGGCATCACGGGCGACGACCTCCAGGCCGTCGCCACGAGCGTGGGCGCGCTCGAGAGCATGGTGGGCAGCGTCAACCTCGACACGCTCACCGGCACCTTCAACCAGTTCAACGTCGAGGCCGAGGACATGACCTCGACCATGGACTACCTCTTCGGCGTCACGCAGACGACCGGCATCGGCTTCGACCAGCTGACGGGCATCCTCGAGGCCAACGGCCCGGCGCTCCAGAACCTCGGCTTCTCGCTCGAGGAGAGCGCCAACATGGCGGGCCTGCTCGACCGCGCCGGCATCGACGCGAGCGGCACCATCGGCCGCATGGGCAAGGCGCTCGTGGAGCTCGCGGGCGAGGGCGGCGACGCGGGCGAGGCGTTCAACCAGCTGCTCGACGAGATGGCGGGCTACATCGAGGCCGGCGACACCGCGGCGGCCCTCGACCTGGCCGAGACCGTCTTCGGCACGCGCGGCGCCGCGCAGTTCGTCGGCGCCGTCCAGAGCGGCGCGCTGTCCCTCGACGACCTCCGCAACTCCGCGCTCGGCGCGGGCGAGGGCATCATGGGCACCTACAACGCCACCGCCGACTGGGCGGAGAAATGGGAGGTGCTCAAGAACGTGCTCGCCACGGCGCTCGAGCCCCTCGCCAACTTCGCCTTCGACGCGGTGGGCACGGGCGTCGACATGCTCACGCAGGCGTTCACGACCCTGCAGCCGGCCGTCGAGCCGCTCATCACGGTGCTCGGCGAGACCTTCGCCAACGTCGTCATGCCCGCCGTCTCGGCAGCGGTCGAGACCTTCGGGCCCATCCTCGCCGACCTCGGCACGGCGTTCCTCAACATCGCCACGACCGTTATCGGCGCGGTGAACAGCATCGCCAACACGGTCGCGCCCGTGTTCCAGGGCATCCTCAGCACGGTGACCGTCGTCTGGAACGGCATCAAGAGCGCGATCGAGGATCCGATCGGCACGGCCCGCGACTTCGTGCGGGGCGCGATCGACCGCATCAAGGGATTCTTCAACTTCGAGTTCAGGTGGCCGCACATCCCGCTCCCGCACTTCAGCATCAGCGGCAGCATCAATCCCATCGACTGGCTGAGCGGCGGGCTCCCTTCCATCTCGGTCAGCTGGTACGCCAAGGGCGGCGTCGTGGACGGCGCCACGCTCATCGGCGCGGGCGAGAGGGGCGCGGAGCTCATCTGGCCCAGCTACGAGCCGTACCTGAGCAGGTACGCCGAGGCGATCGCCGGCGCGGGCGGCGGCACCACCAACGTCTACAACATCGACGGCAAGGCCCTCGCCGAGATCGACGCGCAGATGGCGCGCGGCCTCGAGCTCATCGGCCAGAGCGTGCGCAACTACAAGCGGATGGGGTGAGATAGTGGCAGGAACATGGTCAGCTAACGGCGATTATGTCTACCAGGACGACTGGCGCGCCGAAGTAACGGCCACGGTGGTCGACACCAACGCGACCACGTGCACCGTCAACGTGCAGGCCAGATGGGACTCCATCTACGGATCGTCGAGCTACTGCACCGGCCAGGTGACCAAGGACGCGAGCAACAACAAGGACACCGGCATCGGCCTGTCGATCACCCCCGGCGGCTCCGGCGTCTTCGCCAACAGGAGCTTCACCGTGGCGCGCGGCGACAAGCAGCGCACCATCACCTGCCAGGCGATCGTCGTGGGCGGCGGCTCGGCCTATTCGGGCGTATCCTCCACGGCGACCGTCTACCCCGTCATCCCCGCCATCGCATACCAGGCACCCGAGGCGCCCACGGGCTGCGCGGCATCCAGGAGCACGGACAGCTCGGCGACCGTGAGCTGGACGAACGGAGCGACATCGACCGTCAAGCCCCGCACCAGCGTGCTCGTGGAGCGCATGACCGACGACGGCGCATGGGTGCAGATCGCATCGGCATCGGCCGACGCGACCAGCTATGCGGACAACTCGATCAGCGCCAACCACAGATACGCCTATAGGGTCAGAAGCTACGGCAAGGGCGGATACTCGGCATATGCGACCGCCGAGGGATACGTCTACACCACGCCCGCGGCGCCCTCGGCCGTCA
>CAMOLV010000026.1 GCA_946619045.1 uncultured Coriobacteriales bacterium
GGTGGGCGTCATGATGGAGACGCCGGCCGCCGCGTTCATCGCCGACGACCTTGCCAAGGAGGCCGCGTTCTTCTCCATCGGCACGAACGACCTCACCGGCTACACCATGTGCGCCGACCGTGGCAACGATAAGGTCGCCTACCTCTACGAGACCTATCAGCCCGCCGTGCTCCGTGCGCTCAAGGCCATCATCGAGGCCGGCTCCAAGCAGGGCATCATGGTCGGCATGTGCGGCGAGGCGGCTGCAGATCCGCTGCTCACCCCGCTGTTCATCTCCTGGGGCCTCGAGGAGTTCTCGGTGTCCTCGCCGTCCATCCTCGCGACGCGCCGCCAGATCGCCAAGTGGTCCAAGCCCGAGGCCGACGCGCTTGCCGAGAAGGTCATGAAGCTCACGAGCGTGACCGAGGTCAAGTCGATGCTCCAGGCTGCCGTCAAGTAACCGCTGTCCGGATCAGACCATACCCGCAGGGCGCCTTCGGGCGCCCTGTTCCGTTCTAGCGGTAGATATCGAGCTCGGCCGGAAGCAGGTCGACGACGAAGCGCGATCCCTCGACGCGCTCTCCATCCGCCTGGCAGGGAACGGAGGGATCCTCGTACTCTATCTCGATATGGCTCGCCCGTGCGAACGCCACCGCCGAGGAACCTGCATGCTTGCCGAAGCGGGCAAGCCCGAAGAGGGCGAGAAGCACGGGGATGGCGGGGCTCTTGACGTTGTAGCAGATATCGAGCTTTCCGTCCGCGGGATCCGCCTTGGGGCAGACCCTGAAGCCGCCGCCGTAGGTGGGCCCGTTCTGGATGGCGAAGATGAGCGAGCGGATATGCTGGGCAGGACCCCCGTCAAGCGAGAAGGTGCATGCGTAGCCCTTCGAGCCGGAAGCCATGTATTTGATGCCCGAGGTAACGTAGAGCTGCTCGCCTTTCTCGATGGTTCCGGAGGCGCGCTTATCGGTCGTATCGAGGGCGATCGCCGCATCGAGACCGAAGGACAGCGTCTCGAGGAAGAACTCGTCGTTGACGCGCCCGACGTCTATGGTGTGCTTCGCAGAGGATGCGAGGTGGGCAAGCGCCTTCTCGGCATCGTTGAAGGGGACGCCCCACGTGCGTGCGATATCGTTTCCCGATCCGAAGGGGATGATGGCGAGGGCGGGGCGCGACGCGCGGTCGATCTGCATGAGCCCGTTCGCGACCTCGTGGATGATTCCGTCTCCTCCGAGCGCGACGACGGTGTCGAAGTCCGAGGCGTCGGCGCATCGTACGGTTGCATCGCCGATAGCCTTCGTCATATAGAAGTCGCATGCCTCGGTGAGCCCCGCATGGGCGGCGAAGAAGCTTTTCGCATAATCGATTGCGGCGACGGCGAGGCCGCTGCGGGCCTTCGGGTTCGCGATGACGAGCGTCTTGCCGAGCAATGTGGATGCCATGGCCGTCCTTCCGTCGATGCTATGCACATTGTGGCACAGTTTCGCCGATGCGCTCGCAATGATCCCTATGACTGGCGCCTGGGCCTTTTCGGCTAGCTCTGGACTCGTCGGGTGCATCGACGTCTGCAGCGAATACGACGCCGAGCGGAAAGGCAGGAGGCGTTTGTCTCCGGCCTTTTCGGGCCGAACATGGATAACGTTTGCGGGACAGGACCAACTCGACCGAACGCGATTCGATGTCCTGCAGGGAACCTCACGTTTACGGGGTGCTTGCCGGCCCATGCGTTCTAGGGATTCCGCTATTCATGCTAAAGTAGCCATATCTATGTGGTTCGGGAGACTGGATGCCCGTGGGATCGATCAACACCATTCGAGCGCGCATGCTTCCCTGCCTGCTCGCGTTCATCATCGCCGCCATGCTTGCGTGTCCCGCGCTTGCATACGCCGATGTTGTCGATGGCAATCAGCTCGACCTCTTCGCTGACGGCGAGGGCTACGCCGCGATCCTCTACAACAACACCAACGGCCTGCCCACGTCCGAGGCCAACGATATCGTCCAGACAAGCGACGGCTTCATCTGGATTGGAAGCTACAGCGGCTTGGTCCGCTATGACGGCAACACCTTCGAACGCATGGATTCGTCCATGCACATCGACAGCGTCGCATGCCTGTTCGTCGACAGCAAGGATCGCCTCTGGATCGGAACGAACGACAGCGGCCTCGCGATGCTGGACCATAACGAGCTTCATCGCTGGGATGCGCGCGACGGCCTCGGCTCCTCGATGGTCTGCTCGATCGTGGAGGATATGGATGGCACGATCGTCGTCGCCACCTCTGCGGGAATCTCGATGATCCGCGAGGATTTCACCATCGATTACCCGAGGGATTACCGCGCTTCCTCGGCATACGTCGACGAGGTCTGCCTTTCCAAGGACGGCCGTATTTACGCCCTGACCAACGAGGATGACTTCTTCAGCCTTCGCCGCGGCAAGCTCGACCGCTATATCGACCATCGGGATTCCACCATCGAGAGCGCCACATGCATCTTCCCCGATCCCACGGCACCCGACATCATCTACATCGGAACCGAGGGAACCAACCTCTACCGTGGGGCACCCGCGCGCGGAGTAGACTCATTCGAGATCATCGACATCTCCCCGCTGGTGAACATCATGGACATGGAGCTGATCGGCGACAAGATCTGGATCAGCGCCAGAAACGGCATCGGCGTGATCGACGGGCAGGGTTTCCGTCTGATCGACGACCTGCCTATGAACAACTCGGTCTGCAGCATCATGGAGGACTACGAGGGCAACATCTGGTTCACCTCCACGCGGCAGGGCGTCATGAAGATCGTCCCCAACCAGTTCGGCGACATCTTCGGCAAGTACGACCTCCAGAACGAGCCCGTCAACACGACCTGCCTCTACGAGGACATGCTGCTCATCGGCACCGACACGGGCCTCATCGCCCTCGACGGGGAGGACGTTGTCCCCTCGATCCCGCTGACCTCGGCGAGAACCGCAGGAGGGGTCGATCTGGGCGCTACCGACCTGGTCGAGTATCTTCAGGGATGCCGTATCCGCTCGATTCTGCGAGACAGCCAGGGCCGCCTGTGGATCTCCACGTGGCGCAGCCTCGGGCTCCTTTGCTACAGCCAGGGCGAGCTCATCGCCTTCAACGAGGAAGACGGGATCCCATCGAACCACGTCCGCGCCATCGACGAGACGGCCGACGGCAAGATCCTCGTCGCCTGCACCGGCGGTGGCTGCCTCATCGACGGAGACCAGATCGTCAAAACGTTCGGAAGCTCCGACGGCATCTTCAATCCCGAGACGCTCACGGTCTGCGTCGCGCCCAACGGGGACTTCCTCTTCGGTTCCAACGGAGACGGAATCTACGTTGTCGGCGAGCACGGCAAGCGGCATATCGGTAAGAACTACGGGCTCACCTCCGATGTCGTCATGCGCATCAAGTACGATTCCGAGCGCGACCTCTTCTGGATCGTAACCGCGAACTCGCTGGCGTATATGACGACCGATTACACCGTGACCACGGTGCGGAACTTCCCGTACTCGAACAACTTCGACCTGTACGAGAACAGCAAGGGCGAGATGTGGGTCCTCTGCAGTTACGGTATCTACACGGCTCCCATCGACGACCTTGTCGAGAACGGCGAGATCGACTCGGCCAACTTCGGCTTGGCGAACGGCATGCCGTGCACGCCTACGAGCAACTCGTACAGCGAGCTCACCGACGATGGCGAGCTCTACATCGCCGGCAGCTCCGGCGTCGTGAAGGTGAACATCGACACGGCGTTCGAGAAGGTGGTCGACCTCAAGCAGGGCGTGCCGTTCATCGATTGCGACGGCGAGCACTACTATCCCGACCAGTCGGGCACCTTCACCATTCCCTCGACCGTGCGCAGGCTCATCATCCACCCGTACGTGTTCAACTACTCGCTCTCCGATCCCCAGGTCACGTACCAGCTTGAGGGATTCGACGACGCGCCAACCACCGTGATCCGCAGCGATCTCGCGCCGCTGACCTACACGAACCTCCGCGGCGGGACCTACACGTTCGTCATGTCGCTCGACGGGGCGTCTGCTGCGGCGAGCAACACGATGTCCGTCTCCATCGTCAAGGAGATGGCGCTCTACGAGCGGCCCTGGTTCGGGCCTTCGCTCCTCGTGCTCGTATCGGGCATAGTCGCCCTGGGCGTGCGCCAGTATGTCCGCAGGAAGATGCGCCTGCTCGAGGAGAAGCACCGTGCGGAGGCCGAGCAGGAGCGCATCGCCAACGAGCTCCATATGGCCAACGAGATCCAGGGAAGCATGCTTCCCCACATCTTCCCGCCGTTCCCGGACCGCAGCGAGTTCGACATCTTCGCCGTCATGGATCCGGCCCGCGAGGTCGGCGGCGACTTCTACGATTTCTTCCTGATCGACGAGGACCATCTGTGCCTGGTGATCGCCGATGTGAGCGGAAAGGGCGTCCCTGCGGCGCTGTTCATGATGATCTCGAAGATCATCCTTCAGAGCTACGCCACCTACGGCGAGTCCGTGGGCGAGATCCTCACCAGGGCGAACGAGACGATCTGCTCGAACAACCAGCTCGACATGTTCGTCACGGTGTGGCTGGGCATCCTCGAGATCTCTACGGGCCGCATCGTCGCCGCAAACGCGGGCCACGAGTTCCCGGTCGTCAGGCGCGTCGGGCGTCCCTACGAGCTGATCAAGGACAAGCACGGCTTCGTCATCGGCGGTATGGACGGCTTGAGGTACAGGGAGTACGACCTGCAGCTCAATCCCGGCGACAGGTTGTTCCTCTATACCGATGGACTGCCCGAGGCGACGGATTCCAGCTCGGAGATGTTCGGCACCGAAAGGATGATCGCCGCGCTCAACGACGATGACGCCGCCTCTCCGCACGAATGCCTCGAGCGCATGCGGGGCGCCGTGGACGCCTTCGTCAAGGATGCCGAGCAATTCGACGACCTGACGATGCTCTGCCTCGACTACAACGGGCCCGCCGCTTCCTAGGCGGCATGACGGGGACCTGGCTGCGGCATGATCGAGATACCCTTCATAGCAGGCGCGATCGCGTATGCCTTGGCATGGCTTGCCGTGCGCATCATCGTATGCGCGAGGCGCGGCTCGGTCGACTGGAAGCATGAGGCGCTTCTCCTGCTCATGTTCGCCAACCTTGCGGTCATCATCCGTTTCTCGTTCTTCCCGTTCGATCTGGTGGACGGCCATGTGCAGCCGCTCGTGTTCGAACCCGGCGCGATCTTCCCGCTTCGCGTGAACCTCGTGCCCTTCAAGCAGCTTCTGTGGTTCGAGACCACTCGGGATCTGGTCGTCAACCTTGTCGGCAACTTCGCCATGTTCATTCCGACCGGCATCATCGTTCCCATCATCTGGCCCGATCTCGACAGGTTCTGGAAGGCCATCCCCGCGGGCATGCTCATCCCGATCTGCATAGAGCTCGCGCAGCTGCCCTTCGCGGTCCGCGCAACCGACGTGGACGACCTCATCCTCAACACGGCGGGAATCGCCGTCGGCTACATGGTCTTCGCGCTTATTCGCCGCGTTCGGAAGGGGAGTCTCCAATGAGGCAGTACATCGTCGATGCATTCGCGCCGAAGCCGTTCACGGGAAACCCCGCGGCTGTATGCGTGATGGATGGGTGGCCGTCGGAGGAATCGATGATGCTGCTCGCCCGCGAGAACAACCTTTCGGAGACCGCGTTTCTCGTGGGCGGGGGAGGGCGGTACCGCCTGCGCTGGTTCACTCCCGGCTGCGAGGTCGAGCTCTGCGGGCACGCCACGCTCGCGTCTGCCTACACGGTCCTGGAGCAGCTCGAGCCGGGTCTTGACGAGGTGCGCTTCGATACGGTGAGCGGCGAGCTCATCGTGCGCCGCGACGGCGATGTGTTCGTGATGGATCTTCCAACGTACGACCTCGCCGAGATCGAGGTCACCGACGCCATGGAGGCGGCGTTCGGCGCGAGGCCGTCGCGCGCGGTGCTCGGATTGGATCTCATCTGCGTATTCGACGACGAGCGCGTGGTGCGCGAGATGGTTCCCGACCAGGCGCTGCTCCTCGGTCTTCCCGGGCGCATCCAGAACGTGACCGCCGCGGGATCGGATGCGGATTGCGTCTCGCGGAGCTTCTGCCCCAAGCTCGCCATCGCCGAGGACCCCGTGTGCGGATCGGCGCATTGCCAGATCTCCGATTTCTGGGCACGGGAGCTGGGCAAGGAGACGATCTTGGCATATCAGGCGTCGTCTCGCAGCGGTTATCTCCATTGCCGGCCGCTCGGCAACGGCAGGGTCCTGATCGGGGGAGAGGCGTCGCTCGTCGCCATCTCGGAGATCGTCGCGTCGCTGTAGAAGGTGCTCGGCGTACGGTACCGGCATAATCCAACGTCTAATACATCGAGAATCGCTGGTCTAAGCGGCCTTATAAGTTGACTTGGTGCTCCGATAGAAGGGATGCCACTGTCAGAGCACCAAGTCAACTGGATTGTAAAAGCGTAACCCCAGATAACGAGGACCGAATCTAAGATGACTTTGTGTCAGGAACGATAGTCGACACCAAGTCAACTTAGACATAAGGAAACTGACGCTCAGACTGAGCAAAGTCAACGCCGGCGGGGTTCGATCCCCGTCACCCTGAATGAAAAAACACCGCCTGGCGGCGGTGTTGGAATGTTTGGAGCGGGTGACGGGAATCGAACCCGCGTGGTCAGCTTGGAAGGCTGAAGTTCTACCATTGAACTACACCCGCATGTTGGTCGGGGTGACTGGATTCGAACCAGCGACCCTCTGCTCCCAAAGCAGATGCGCTACCAAACTGCGCCACACCCCGGTCGCTCGATTAGTATAGGCGAGAATGCGCGCCGCATGCAAGCGGGCCGTCGCGTCATGTGTCGAAAAAATTACACTCGAAAAAAGATAACGTTTCGAACACCGTCCGAAAGAGCGTCATTGCCTATTCTATAATCCGACGATTTAGTTCCCGGATTGTTTGGAGGAACCATGAGCTATTCCGAGCGCATTCTTGCCGAACTCAAGGAGAGGTATCCTGAGCAGCCCCAGTTCATCCAGGCTGCCACCGAGGTCCTCGAGACCATCCAGCCTGCCGTCGACGCCCATCCCGAGTTCGAGGAGGCCGCCCTGCTCGAGCGCCTCGTCGAGCCCGAGCGCGTGATCATCTTCCGCGTTCCCTGGATCGACGATGAGGGCAAGGTGCAGGTCAACCGCGGTTACCGCGTCCAGTTCAATTCCGCAATCGGCCCCTACAAGGGCGGCCTTCGCTTCAACCCCACGGTCACCCTCGGCATGCTGAAGTTCCTCGGCTTCGAGCAGATCTTCAAGAACGCCCTCACCACCCTTCCCATGGGCGGCGGCAAGGGCGGCTCCGACTTCGACCCCAAGGGCAAGTCCAACAACGAGATCATGCGCTTCTGCCAGTCCTTCATCACCGAGCTCTACCGCCACATCGGTGAGGACACCGATGTTCCCGCAGGCGACCTGGGCGTCGGCGGCCGTGAGGTCGCCTATATGTTCGGCCAGTACAAGCGCCTCACCAACACCTTCACCGGCGTCCTGACCGGCAAGGGCCTCACCTTCGGCGGCTCGCTCGCCCGCACCGAGGCCACCGGCTACGGCCTGGTCTACTACGTCGACGAGTACCTCAAGTGCCACGACGACTCCTTCGAGGGCAAGGTCACCGTCGTCCACGGTTCCGGCAACGTCGCCATCTACGCCATCCAGAAGGCCGAGCAGCTCGGCGCCAAGGTCGTCGCCTGCTCCGACACCAAGGGCTGGGTCTACGACGCCGAGGGCCTCGACGTCGCCGCGCTCGAGGACATCTACACCAAGAAGCGCTCCGGCAACGACAAGGGCGTCTCCCTGGCCATGTACACCGAGTTCCGCCCGAACGCCGAGTACCACGCCGAGGACGGCCGCGGCGTCTGGGGCGTCCCCTGCGACATCGCGCTTCCGTGCGCCCGCGAGAACACCCTGCTCCTCGAGGATGCCGAGAAGCTCGTGGCCAACGGCTGCAAGATCGTGGGCGAGGGCGCCAACATGCCCACCACGCTCGACGCCACCAAGTACCTGCAGGAGAACGGCGTTGCCTTCTTCCCGGGCAAGGCTGCCAACGCCGGTGGCGTGGCCACCTCCGGCCTCGAGATGAGCCAGAACGCCGGCCACATCTCCTGGACCTTCGACGAGGTCGACTCCCGCCTCGAGTCCATCATGCGCGGCATCTACCACGCATGCGACGACGCCGCCAAGGAGTACGGCATGGAGGGCAACTACGTCGCGGGCGCCAACATCGCCGGCTTCCTCAAGGTTGCCAACGCCATGATGGCCCAGGGCGTCATCTAATACGCCGCCAGACGTAATCCAACCGCTTCAGGGCCCCGGGCATCGTCCGGGGCCCTTCGCTTGAGGTCATGCGCTATGCTGCAGGCAGCCCCGCCTATTTGATTTCCGAGAGGCTCCCGCGGATGATCTCGCAGGAGTTGTGCAGCGCCTCGAGCTCATGGTCGTGGAGCTCGAGCTCGTAGATCTGCTCGATGCCCTCGGCGCCCACGAGGCAGGGCACGCCCACCGAGACGTCATGCTCGCCGTACTCGCCGTCGAGGTGCGCGGAGAGCGGGATGATGCGCTTCTCGTTGTGGAGGATGGCCGCGACGATCGCCGCCACCGTTCCGCCGATGCCGAACTCGGTCGCTCCCTTGCCCTGGATGATGGCGGCCCCGGCCTTGCGGACGGTCTGCCCGATGGTGTCGAAGTCGAGCTTGTCGGCCTGGTGCGGGAACATGCGGCGGTACTCCTCCAGGGGGATGCCGCCGAAGTACACGTGGCTCGTGGGCACGAACGACGAATCGCCGTGCTCGCCCATGACGACCGCCTGAACCTGGTTGCGCTCGACGCCGATGAGGTTGCCGATGGCGCGGCGCAGGCGGAAGGTGTCGAGGGCGGTGCCGGTGCCGAAGCAGCGGTTGCGGGGGAGATTGAGCTCATGGTAGAGGTACTCCGCCACCACGTCGGCGGGGTTGGACACCGAGATGAGCACGCCGTGGAAGCCGCTTTCGCGCAGCGGTCCCACGATGCCCTTGAGGATCTCGAAGGTGCCGTGCAGCATATCGAGGCGGCTCTCGCCGGGCTTGCGATGGCGGCCGGCCGTCATGATGACGAACTGGGCGTCGGCGCAATCCGTGTAATCGCCCGTGCGAACCTTCACGTGGATGCTGAGCGCGCTCGACCAGTCCTTGAGGTCCATCATCTCGGCATATGCCGCATCCTCGTTGATATCGAGCAGCACCAGCTCGTCGACGAGCTGGTTGACCATGAGGGAGAGGGCAACATGGCTTCCCACCCGCCCGCATCCGATGATGACGGCCTTACGCGAACCGAAACCCCTCATCTGAACCTCCTCAGCCATCGGGTCTCTATCGAGGAATATGGTATCACGTGCAATGCGCATGCCATTTTCGTTTATCGCGTAAATTTGCAGGGTTACGGGGTTTACCAGCTGCATCTTTGCTATCATTCATAAGCTGTGCGATTTATCTGCGGGCGTGGTGGAATTGGTAGACACGCTGGATTTAGGTTCCAGTGGGCTTGCCCGTGAAGGTTCGAGTCCTTTCGCCCGCACCATACGGCAAACCGCACGATATTCGGTAAGGATGGCGAGAGATCGCCGGAGTTTTGAGACATATGGAGGACGCGTTGAACATCACCGTCAAACCTCAGGAGCCCAAGGACGGCGTCCTGACCGCGGAGGTCACCGTTGCTGCCGCGGACGTAGATGCAGCTATTGCCAAGACCTATAAGGACATCGCCCACAAGTATCAGTTCCAGGGCTTCCGTCGCGGCCACGTCCCCCGTCCCGTCATCGATGGCATCCTCGGCAAGCAGGCTGTCCTCGCCCAGGCCACCAACGATGTCCTCAACGACATCGAGCCCATGATCCTCAACGAGCTCGACGTCGTGCCCGTCGGCCGCCTCGAGTACCCCGCCGAGCCCGAGCTGCTCGCCGCGGGCACCGACTATGCCGTCGAGTGCCACATGGAGGTCCGTCCCGCCGCAGGCCTCACCACCTACGACGCCCCCTCCATCCAGATGCCGCCCGAGGAGGCCACCGAGGCCGAGATCGATTTCCAGATCGACCAGCTGCTCTCGTACCAGACCTCCTATGAGGATGCCAAGCTCAAGCGCGCCGTCAAGGATGGCGACATCGTCCAGGTCAACATCGAGAACGTCGAGAACGGCGAGCGCTTCGCCGGCACCAACCGCATGATCTCGCTCGACGGCGCCAACCTCCCCGAGGCGCTCCGCGACGCCATCATCGGCTCCAAGGCCGGCGAGACCAAGGACGTCGAGTGGGCCGACGGCGACAACACCGTCAAGGTCACCCTCACCCTCAACTCCATCATGAAGGCCGTCAAGCCCGAGCTCGACGACGAGCTCGCCAAGAAGAACTTCGGCTTCGACACCGTTGCCGACCTGCGCAACGCCGTCAAGGATGAGATCGAGGCCGACAAGCTCCGCTCCCTGCCCGGTCTCAAGGAGGATCGTCTGGTCGAAGCCGTCGGCAAGACCCTCGACCTCGAGGAGATCCCCGAGAACTACACGAACCAGATCTTCCAGGAGCTTGCCCAGGAGTTCCTCAACACCCTGCAGCGTCAGGGCATGTCGCTCGACATGTACCTCGGTGCCCGCGGCATCGATATGGGCGCATTCCTCGAGGACCTGCGCACGCAGGCCGTCGACCGTGCCCGCCAGTCCCTCGCGCTCGACGCCCTCGCTTCCCACCTCGGCGTGACCGTCGACGAGGACGAGGTTCGCGGCGAGTTCGAGAAGGCCCAGGTCGAGGATGTCGACGCTGCCATCGCCGAGTGGACCAACAACGGTCGCCTGCCCGCCATCCGCGAGTCCATCAGGCGCACCAAGGCCCTTGCCTGGCTCGTCGAGAACGCCGTTGTCGAGATCGTCGACGAGGTCGCCGAGCGCGTCAAGGCCGAGGACAAGCCCAAGAAGAAGACCACCAGGAAGAAGAGCACCAAGAAGGCCGAGGAGGCTCCTGCCGAGGAGGCTCCTGCCGAGGACGCCACTCCTGCCGAGTAACGCAGCTGTTCCATGCGATTCGTGTACCCCGGGTAAGAAAATCCTTGCCCGGGGTATCAATTAGGGGAGTAGAAGGAGGATTCACATGATTAACCCGACCAATATCCCGCTCATCCCTTACGTTATCGAGCAGACCCCGCGCGGCGAGCGCAGCTACGATATCTATTCTCGCCTCCTGAACGACCG
>CAMOLV010000027.1 GCA_946619045.1 uncultured Coriobacteriales bacterium
GATGGCGACATCGAGAAGGCCGTCGACGTCCTGCGCACCATGGGCCTCGCCAAGGCCGTCAAGCGTGCCGGCCGCGACACCAACGAGGGCACCATCGCCGCCTACATCACCGACGACGCCAAGGTCGGCGCTCTCGTCGAGCTCACCTGCGAGACCGACTTCGTGGGCACCAACGCCAAGTTCCGCGCCTTCGCCATGTCGCTCGCCCAGGTCGTTGCCGAGTGCAACCCCGCCGACCTCGACGCCTTCCTGGCCTGCCCGATGAACGGCACCACCGTTGACGCCGAGCTCAAGGAGAACATCCACGTCTTTGGCGAGAACCAGAAGATCAACCGCTTCGCCCGCATCGCCACCGACGGCGCCCTCGTGGCCTACATCCACCACGACGGCAAGCATGCCGACATCGTCGAGTTCTCCCTCGGCAACGCCGAGACCGCCCAGGCCGAGGCCTTCAAGTCCTTCGGCAAGGACGTCGCCATGCAGTGCATCGCCATGAACCCCGTTGCCGCCAAGCGCGAGGATGTCCCCGCCGAGGTCGTCAACCACGAGTTCGAGATCGCCAAGGCCCAGGCTGCCCAGTCCGGCAAGCCCGAGGCGATCCAGGAGAAGATGGCCCAGGGCAAGCTCGAGAAGTACTACAAGGAGAACGTCCTCGACGAGCAGCTCTTCGTGAAGGACAGCTCCCTCACCGTCTCCCAGCTTGCCGCCAAGGTTTCCAAGGAGCTCGGCGACGAGGTCAAGCTCGCCTCCTTCGTCCGCTTCAACTTCGGCGAGTAGTTCCCAAGCTTCGCAGAGCCGCAAGGTTTCGATCGATGGCGCCCCGCTTCCGAGCGGGGCGCTTTCCGTTCGGCTGTTGGCTTTATGCAATCGGACCCCTATCCGTTCGCGTGGTGTACTATTGATTGGAATGGTCCGAATGCGATTCGAAAGGAGTGGCCTGTGCCCGATTACAAGTACAAGCGCGTCCTGCTCAAGCTCTCGGGAGAGGCCCTCATGGGCAACCTCTCATACGGTATCGACCCTGCAGTCGTGCAGCACATCGCCAACGAGATCAAACCCGTCTACGATGATGGCATCGAGATCGGCGTCGTCGTCGGCGGAGGCAACATCTTCCGCGGCGTCCAGGGTGCTGCCGCCGGCATGGATCGTGCGCAGGGCGATTACATGGGCATGCTCGCCACGGTCATCAACTGCCTCTCGCTGCAGGATTACTTCGAGAAGGTCGGCATGGACAGCCGCGTCATGACCGCCATCGAGATGCGCCAGGTTGCCGAGACCTACATCAGGCGCCGTGCCCTCCGCCATCTCGAGAAGGGCCGCATCACCATCTTCGCCGCCGGCACCGGCAACCCTTATTTCACCACCGATACCGCCGCTGCGCTCCGCGCCTGCGAGATCGATGCCGACTGCCTGCTCAAGGCCACCAAGGTCGACGGCATCTACGACAGCGACCCGGTCAAGAACCCCGACGCCGTCAAGTACGATACCGTGACCTACATGGAGGTCCTCACCAAGGAGCTCAAGGTCATGGACGCCGCCGCCATCGCGCTCTGCCATGACAACCACATGCCGCTCGTCGTGTTCAATCTCGAGGAGAAGGATGCGTTCAGGCGCGCCCTCCTGGGTGAGAACGTCGGAACGACCGTCGTAGATGAGGAGAACAAGTAATGAGCGAATATACCGATATGTGCAAGACGCGCATGGGCAAGTGCATCGATGCGCTCAAGGCTAACTTCGCACGCGTCCGCACCGGTCGTGCCAATCCGCATATCCTCGACACCATCAAGGTCGATTACTACGGCGTCCCCACGCCTATCGTCCAGCTCGCCGGCGTGAAGGTTCCCGAGGCATCCATGCTCGTCATCGAGCCCTGGGATAAGTCCTCGCTGCGTTCCATCGAGCGCGCGATCATGGACTCCGACCTCGGCATCACGCCCTCCAACGACGGCATCGTCATCCGCCTCCCGTTCCCCAAGCCCACCGAGGAGCGCCGCCGCGAGCTCGTCAAGGACTGCAACAAGTACGCCGAGCAGGCCAAGATCAGCATCCGCAACGTCCGTCGCGACATCAACGAAGAGGTCGAGCTCATGGAGGAGGAGGGCGAGATCACCGAGGACGATCTCTCCCGCGAGAAGAAGGGCATCCAGAAGCAGACCGATGCCTTCATCGCCCAGGTCGACGAGCTTCTGAAGACCAAGACGGCAGAGGTCATGGAGATCTAGGTGCAGATCGACCAGCAGAAACTCATCGAGTACTACGGAGATGCCCCCGATGATATCTCCCTCGCGGAGATCGATCTCGGGCATCTTCCCTCACATGTCTCGATCATCATGGACGGCAATGGCCGATGGGCCACCAAGCGCGGCCTCGACCGTGCCAAAGGCCATGTCGCCGGCGTCGATTCCCTGCGCGAGGCCGTCACGACGAGCGTCCGCCTCGGGTTCGACGTCCTGTCGGCTTATGCCTTCTCGACGGAGAACTGGAAGCGTCCCAAGCTCGAGGTCGACCTTCTCATGAGCCTCTTCGCCAAGACGCTCGTGAAGGAGCTCCCGCTCTTCCATCAGGAGAACGTCCGCCTCAAGCTCTTCGGAGACCTCGAGGCGCTTCCCGACGAGACCTACCGCGTCTTCATGCGCGGCCTCGACGAGACCGCCGACCATGACGGCATGACGTTCGCGCTCGCCGTCAACTACGGTAGCCGCGCCGAGATCGCGCGTGCCGCCGCACAGATCGCCCGCGAGGCCAAGGAAGGCCTCATCGACCCCGACGATATCACGCCCGACGTCGTCGCGGCGCACCTCTATACCGCGGGCCTTCCCGATCCCGACCTGCTCATCCGCACGTCGGGCGAGCTGCGCCTCTCGAACTACTTCCTCTACCAGCTCGCCTATACCGAGTTCTACGCCACCGACACCCTCTGGCCGGATTTCACGCGTTGGGACATGCTGCGCGCCGTCAGGTCGTTCCAGCATCGCTCCCGCAGGTTCGGGGGTGTGTAGCCATGACCGAGGAGGAGAAGGCGCAGGAAGCGAAAGACCCGATCCAGAGCAAGAGCAAGGGCATCGATAGGCTCGTCGACCGCATGGAGTCGCGGCGCGACCGCCTCTCCGACCAATTCCAATCCAACCAGCTCCGCGGCCAGAAGGCACGCGGAGCGTTCGAGAAGCTCATCACGCGCTCCGTCTACGGCGCGCTCTACGCCATCATCACCGCCGGATGCCTCTTCGCGGGACGCACGCCCACGGCGGTCGTCGTCGCGTTGATGGCATGGCTCTGCTGCTCCGAGTTCTTCAGGATGTGCCGCATGGCCGGGCGCATGCCCAACGAGGTCATCGGCCTCACCGCCGCAGTCCTGTTCCCGGCATTCGCGCGCTTCTTCTATCTTCGCGCCATGGTGTTCGTGATCTTCCTGCTGCTCATCTCGGTGGGGGTCTGGTACGTGCTCACGCCGCGCGCCAATATCGCGGACGTCGCCATCACCGTCTTCGGACCCATCTACACCTCCCTCACCTTCTCCTGCGTCGTGCTCATCCGCAACAGCGATCCGGGCATGAACGGCGCCATGCTCACGCTCGGCGTCATGCTCTCCATCTGGGCCAACGATTCGGTCGCCTATCTCGTGGGGTCCCGCATCGGCGTCCACAAGATGGCGCCCCGCATCTCGCCCAAGAAGAGCTGGGAGGGATTCTGGGCGGGCCTCGTGGGGTCCATCATCGTCTGGGTCATCATCGGCGTCGTCCATCTCGACAGCATCTCTCTGCCCCTCGCGATCATCATCGGCATCGTCGAGGGCTTCATGTCGGTCGTGGGCGACCTCTTCGAGTCGCGCATCAAGCGCGGCGTGGGCGTCAAGGATTCCGGAAACATCATGCCCGGCCATGGTGGCCTTCTCGATAGGTCCGACTCGATGATCTTCGGCAGCATGGTCGCGTACGTCCTCCTCGTCATTGGGGGTGTCATCTAGACATGATGCATATCGCCCTTCTCGGTGCCTCCGGCTCGATCGGCAGGCAGACGATCGACGTCTGCCGCAACCATGCGGACAAGGTCAAGCTCTCCGCGATCGCCGTCAAGGATTCCGTCGATTTCGCCATAGCATGCGCGCACGAGTTCGAGCCCGACTACGTCGTCATCTCGAATCGGAATCTGGCGTCGAACGTATCCGTGGATTCGTTCCCCGCAACCACGACGGTGCTGTTCGGCGCCGAGAACCTCGTGACGCTCTGCGAGCTCGAGGGTATCGATTGCGTCGTCAACGCGCTCGTCGGCGCGGTGGGTATCTCCGCGGGCTACGCCGCGCTCAAGGCCGGCAAACGCCTCGCCTATGCCAACAAGGAGTCGATCGTCATCGGAGGCGACCTGCTCATGCCGATCGCGGCCCCCGGACAGCTCCTGCCCGTGGACTCCGAGCACAGTGCCATCTTCCAGTGCCTTGCCGGCGAACCGCACGAGGGCATCTACAAGATCTGGCTCACCTGCTCGGGAGGCCCCTTCTTCGGAAGGACGCGCGACGAGCTCGCCAACGTTACGGCACGTGATGCGCTCGCGCATCCCACCTGGCTCATGGGCGACAAGATCACGATCGACTCGTCGACGCTCATGAACAAGGGTCTCGAGGTCATCGAGGCCCATCATCTGTTCGCCGTCGATATCGATACGATCCAGGTCCTCATCCATCGTCAGAGCAAGATCCATTCGATGGTCGAGTTCATGGACGGATCGGTCAAGGCCAACCTGTGCGCCGCCGATATGCGCATGCCCATCCAGTACGCGCTCTCGTACCCCGATCGTTGGGATGCGAGCTGCGCGCATCTCGACTGGCGCTTCGAGGCGCCGCTCGAGTTCTCGGATGTCGATACCGAGGCCTTCGGATGCCTGGCCCTTGCCCAGGATGCCGGCCGTAGGGGAGGGACCGCCCCCTGCATCCTCAACGCGGCCAACGAGGTAGCCAACGAGGCGTTCCGGTCCGACCGCTGCGCCTTCCTCGATATCGAGCGCATCGTCGCGTCGACCCTGGATGCGATTCCCTCCGAGCCCGTCGAGAGCCTCGAGCAGCTTGCCGAGGTCGATGGCCGCGCACGCGAGGTTGCCGCGGCGCTTATCGCGAGGTAGCCATGGAATTCCTGACGGGAACCCTTTCTGCGGTCTTCTGGGGACTCATCGTCCTCTCGCTGCTCGTCGTCGTCCACGAGAGCGGGCATTTCCTCGTGGCACGCCTGTGCGGCGTGCGCGTGACGGAGTTCTTCCTCGGCATGCCGTCGCGTCACAGGATCTCGTTCAAGAGCAGGAAGCACGGCACCGAGTTCGGCGTCACGCCGCTCCTTCTCGGCGGCTACAACCGCATCTGCGGAATGGAGTCCATCCAGGACGACCTGCTCTCAGAGGTGCTCTCGTTCGTCTACCGCCGCGGATCGGTGCAGGTCTCCGATGTCTGCGACCGCTTCCTGATCGACGAGGACCGTGCCTACGCGATCCTGATGACGCTTACCGACTGGGCGTCCGTGCGCTTGGACGATGCCGAGGATCCGGATGATCCCGTCTTCAGGACCATCCCGCGCGACGGCTCCTTCCTCTGCGAATACGACGACGGCCATGACCAGGAGGTCATCGCGGAGCACTCCGACGGCGATGTGTACGACGTCCCCATGGCTCCCGACGAGTTCCTCGCGCACGAGAGGTCCCATGTGTACCAGGGGATGGGCTTTTGGAAGCGCCTCGCGATGCTCGTCATGGGCGCGCTGGTCAACATCGTGTTCGCCCTGCTCATCGTCACGTTCTCGCTCTCCGTCATCGGTATCGACGCCGGTTCCACCGAGCCCGTGATCGGAACCGTCTACGAGGACTCGCTCGCGGCATCCGCGGGAATCCAACCGGGCGATACGGTCACCAGGATCGGAGATCACGATATCGCCACGTGGTACGACATATCGGACGCCCTCGACGAGCTGCTCGTCGCAGGGTCCTCCTTCGATATCGCCGTTGAGCGCGACGGTTCTTCCCAGATCCTCCATATCGATATCCCCGAGGGGGATGCCCCCGAGCTGCTCGGCATCACCAACACCATCGTCAAGGTGAGGCTTCCCCTCAAGGATGCCGTTGCGAGCGCGTTCGACTATGCGGGACAGGTTGCCCGGTTCGCGCTGCGCCTCATCAACCCCGCGCATACGATGGAGGTCGTCGGGCAGTCCTCCTCGATCGTGGGCATGTCGGTCATGGCCTCCGAGGCCGCCGCGTCCGGCGCATTCGACCTGTTGCTCGTCATCGCCGCGATCTCCATGTCGCTCGGATTCATGAACCTTCTCCCGATTCCCCCGCTCGACGGCGGCAAGATCCTCTTCGAGATCATCCAGCTCGCCATCGGCAGGCCGGTCTCCATCAAGGTGCAGAACACCGTCTCCTACGTCGGGCTCGGTCTTCTGTTCGTGCTCTTCGTGTTCGTGCTCCGCAACGATATCGTCAACTACATCATGTAAGGCAAGGCTATGGAAGCTACCAAACGCTCACGCACGCGCCAGGTCTTCTGCGGCGGCGTCGCCATCGGCGGCGATGCGCCGGTGACCGTGCAGTCTATGACCACGACGAAGACCGAGGATGCCGCGGCAACCCTGGAGCAGATCGCACGGCTCGCCGATGCGGGATGCGAGATCATCCGCTGCGCCATCCCCACGGCGCAGGCGCTCGACGGATTCGAGGCCATCTGCGCGTCGTCGCCGCTTCCCGTGGTCGCCGATATCCACTTCGACCATAAGCTCGCCATCGAGGCGGCCCGTCGCGGCGCCGCGGCCCTGCGCATCAATCCCGGCAACGTCGGCTCCTTCGACCGCGTCGACGCCATCATAGATGCCGCGAAGGCTGCGGGCATCCCCATCCGCATCGGTGTGAACGCCGGCTCCCTCGACAAGCAGGTCGAGGCCATGGACGGGCTCGACCTCTCCGAGAAGCTCGTGCTCTCCTGCGAATCGTTCGTCGAGCATTTCCGCGAGCGCGGTTTCGAGGACATCGTCCTCTCCGCCAAGGCGCACGACGTCGTGACGACGCTCGCCACCTACCGCTCGCTCTCCGAGCGCATGCCCGACCTTCCGCTCCATGTGGGCGTCACCGAGGCGGGGACGCTCCGCCAGGGAACCGTCAAGAACGCGTGCGGCGTGGGCATCCTCCTCGAGGAGGGCATCGGCAACACGATGCGCCTCTCGCTGACCGCCGACCCCGTCGAGGAGGTCAAGGTCGCCTGGGACCTGCTCTCGTCCCTGGGCATGCGCAGGCGCACTCCAGAGCTCGTGAGCTGCCCCACGTGCGGGCGCTGCCAGGTCGACATGATCCCCATCGCCGACGAGGTTTCGAGGCGCCTCGAATCCATCGCCGCGCCCATCTCCGTCGCCGTGATGGGCTGCGTCGTCAACGGCCCTGGAGAGGCGCGCTCGGCCGACATCGGCCTCGCGTCCGGCAGGGGAGAGGCCGTCCTCTTCGCTCATGGCGAGATCATCAGGAAAGTGCCTGAGGATGCCATGGTCGACGAGCTCATGGCCGAGATCGAGTCGCGTTTCTGCTAGGCTGTTTCACGGCAGCTTCTAATCGAGAGGATACAGACGTGGTACGTTACGAACTTATGAGCAGGACCTATGCCCCCACGCTCAAGGAAGATCCCGCAGAGGCCGAGCTCGCGAGCCACAGGCTCCTGCTCCGCGCGGGCATGATCCGCAAGACGGCAGCCGGACTTTACAGCTATCTTCCCTTCGCATGGCGCTCGCTCATGAAGATCGAGAAGATCATCCGCCAGGAGATGAGCGAGATCGGCGCGCAGGAGATGCTCGTCCCCATGATCGTCCCCGGCGAGATCTGGCAGCAGTCCGGACGCTGGGATGTCTACGGCCCCGAGCTCCTGCGCCTCAAGGACCGCCATGGGCGCGACTTCGTGGTGGGCCCCACGCACGAGGAGACCTTCGTCGACCTCGTCATGAACGAGCTCCGCAGCTACAAGCAGCTGCCCATCACGCTCTACCAGATCCAGGACAAGTTCCGCGACGAGATGCGCCCGCGCTTCGGACTCATGCGCGGCCGCGAGTTCATCATGAAGGACGGCTACTCCTTCGATGCCACCGTCGAGGGCATGCAGAAGAGCTATGAGGACGAGAAGGCCGCCTACGCCCGCATCTGCGAGCGTTGCGGCCTCAAGGCGCTCCCCGTCGTCGCGGACTCCGGCCAGATCGGCGGCGACACCTCCGTCGAGTTCATGGCGCTCGCCGAATCCGGCGAGGCTTCGCTGGTCTGGTGCGATTGCGGGTTCGCTGCCGACACCGAGGCGGCCAAGGCGGGCATCGCCGTCACCGAGGGCGCCGAGGGCGAGCTCACGCGCGTCCATACGCCCGGCATCGGCTCCATCGCGGACCTCGCGGCGTTCCTCGGCGTTCCCGAGAACGGCACGCGCAAGGCGCTCGCGCTCGTCGACGGCGATAAGCGCCCCACCGTCTGCTTCGTCCCCGGCGACCACGAGCTCAACGAGGTCAAGGCGGAGCACGCCTTCGGCGAGTACCACCTCATGACCGACGAGGAGCTCCAGGAGTACGGCCTCGTCAAGGGATTCATCGGCCCCATCGGACTTCCCGAGAACGTCCGCGTCTGCGCCGACATCTCGCTCAAGGATTCCATCTGGTGGCTCGTCGGCGCCAACGAGGCCGACTACCATCTTGCCAGCGCCTGCCGCGGCCGCGATTTCGAGATCCCGGAATGGTTCGACGTCGTCACCGCCCAGGAGGGCGACGCATGCCCGCACTGCGGCAAGCCCCTCCATACCGCCCGCGGCATCGAGGTCTCCCAGGTCTTCCAGCTCGGCACCAAGTACTCCGAGGCCATGGGCGCCACCTTCATGGCCGAGGACGGCACCGAGAAGCCCTTCCAGATGGGCTGCTACGGCATCGGCGTGTCCCGCACCCTCGCGGCCATCGTCGAGCAGCACAACGATGACAAGGGCATCATGTTCCCCGTCTCCGTCGCACCCTACGAGGTCGAGATCGTCCCGCTCAACGTGGGCGACGACCTCGTGTGGCCCGCTGCGCAGAAGCTCGCCCGCCTGCTGGGCGATTACGGCCTCCAGGTCCTCGTCGACGACCGCGACGAGCGCGCGGGCGTCAAGTTCGCCGATGCCGACCTCTACGGCATGCCGTATCAGGTCATCCTCGGCAAGCGCGGCGTCGCCAACGAGATGGCGGAGGTCAAGTGCCGCGCCACCGGCGAGCGCGAGGACGTCCCGTTCGACAAGCTCTCGAGCTATCTGGTCGAGAAGATCATCCCTTACAGGGCGTAAGGCGTAATCTTCGGGAAAACCCGTCAGACGAGCTCTCACGGCCTCCTGGACGCATTCCAGGGGGCCGTTTCGTTTCACAGCATCACCGGGGCTCCGTATGATCGGTTCGCAGAGCGCCGATATGGCGCTACCATGGAGGCATCATCATCGCGAGGGGAGTCACATGAAGGTCATCGCCTTTGACGTGGACGATACGCTCTACGACCTATCCGAGCCGTACAGGCGTGCGGTGCTCGAGTTCTTCGGCCCGGATCTCGGCATCCCCTTGGACGAGCTCTTCATCAGAAGCCGCGTATGCAGCGACGAGGCGTACGAGCTCGTCCTGGCGGGCGTGAAACCGATCGAGTACATGCATGCCTACCGGGTCCAGATGGCGTTCGGAGATTTCGGGGTCGACGTCTCGCGCGAGGATGCGCTTGCGTTCCAGCGCGTCTACGAGAGATACCAGGGATCGATCTCGGTATCGTCCGCAGTCCGCTCGCTCATCGGGCGCCTCGACGATGCCGGCATCACCGTGGGCGTCATCTCGAACGGCGACTCCGACCATCAATGGGCCAAGATCGACGCCTTGGGCGTTCCCGACCTCATCCCGCGCGAGCTGATCGTGGTATCGGGCGATATCGGGCATTGCAAACCCGAGGTCGAGATCTTCCGCGCCCTCGAGGATAGGATCGGCTTCATTCCTGACGAACGGTGGTTCGTGGGCGATACCTACGAGAACGATGTGATCGGATCGCTCGATGCCGGTTGGCGCTGCATCTGGTTCAACCGTCGTGGAAGGATCCTCGAAGAGGGAGAGCCGCGTCCCGATCTCGAGGTGAGATCGGAGGACGAGATGATCGCGCGGGTGGGGGAGGTGCTCGGCCTTGCCTAGAAGCGTGCTCATTGCGGATACGACGCGCGAGGAGCGCATCCGCATCGTCGAGCAGGGGCTCTCATGGTGCGGGGACTCGAGCTGCGACCTCTGCTCCGGCTGCAGCCTCGGGGCGGGTTCCGTCGACGCGATGTACCGTCCCTATATAGAGGGCGAGATGGAGCTTGCAGAGGTCAATCGCAAAGCGGCTGCCACACGTTACGTGCATGGCTAGGCGGCGCCAGTCGGCCGTCTAGATCTTCTCCAGGGCCTTCACGACGCGCTGCGCGGAGAGCGACACGTTGGCGCAGAAGATGCCCGAGGCGGCATCGCCGACGATGTTGGGCACCGCTGCGTTGGAGAATCCCACAACCCCCGCGCACACGACGCAGATGAGGCCGACGATGATGGCGGGGATGACGACGGTCTTCGCGGTGGAGGGCACGTTGGCCTTGCGGGCGCCCGTGGCTCCCACAGCCGTTCCCAAGACGCCGGAGACGATCACGCTGATGTCGGCGATATCGAAATCGAGGATGCAGAGGACGATGCCGCAGATCGCGATCAGAAGGCCGGCGAACATAGCGACAAGGCTGACGATCTTCATATATTTTGCTTCGGGCGTCATGGGCTTCTACCTCTTCGAGTTCTGCCGGATTATCGTGGCCACTCCATATCTTACCCTTATTTCTAAAATTCTCGTTGACCTTGGCCGAAACTCTGCTATATTAATTGAGCGCGTTCGTTTGGGGATATAGCTCAGCTGGGAGAGCGCATGACTGGCAGTCATGAGGTCAGGGGTTCGATCCC
>CAMOLV010000028.1 GCA_946619045.1 uncultured Coriobacteriales bacterium
CTCGAAGAACCAGTTGCTCTTCTCGAGCTTGTCGAAGAAGAGGGGATAGGCCTGGCTGAGCTCGAAGGTCTTGAGGTTGTACTTCTTGATGATGCGGTAGCGGAAGGTGTTCAAGCTCGCGAACATCCAGCAGCGGCCGCTGCGCTCCTGGTTGGTGCGCTCGCCCTGGGAGACCTCGATGTCGAAGGCGCCGATGGCGTTGGCGGCAACGGCCTCCGGCACGCGTGCGACCTCGCGCAGGCCCTGCGCGGTCGCGGCGTTCTTGGCGACGATGTTCGCGCGGTCCGCGATGAACGTCTCGTGGGATGCCGCCAGGTCATCCGCCGTGATGCTGACCATCTCGTCCATTGCATGCTCCAATCTGCGGGTGGATTCAAACGCATTCGAGCATAGCACGCTATACTCGAATAGTTGACGCTGCGAGAAGGACTCCCATGATCGAACGCATTCCAGAGCTGCCCGCATATGCCGCGCGCGTGCTCGACGCCCTCGAGGCGGCGGGTTTCGAGGCGTGGGTCGTGGGCGGATGGGTGCGCGACGCGCTCCTGGGATCCGCCTCGCATGATGTGGACGTGTGCTCGTCGGCGCCGTGGCGCGACGCCGAGCAGGCCCTGCGTGCCGCGGGCCTCGCCGTTCACGAGACGGGCACGCAGCACGGCACCGTGACGGCGGTATCGGACGGCAAGCCCGTCGAGGTCACGACCTATCGCGTGGACGGGGAATACTCGGATGCTCGCCATCCCGACAGCGTCCGCTTCGTCACGGATGTGCGCGAGGACCTCGCGCGCCGCGACTTCACCATCAACGCCATGGCCTATCATCCCGAGCGCGGGCTGCTCGATCCCTACGGCGGGGAGGCCGACCTCGCAGCCGGCCTCGTGCGCGCGGTGGGAGATCCCCGCGAGCGCTTCGACGAGGACGCCCTGCGCGTGCTCCGCGCCGTGCGCTTCGCGGCCCGCTACGGCTTCTCGGTCGAGCAGGCGACCCATGAGGCGCTCGCCGAGTTCGCACCCCGCCTTGCGTTCATCGCGCAGGAGCGCATAGGCCAGGAGCTCACGGGCATCTTCGCAACGGGGCGCATGGCCTGGGCGCTCGAGTCGGAGCGCGACGTCATGGTCGCCGCCATCCCCGAGCTCGCGGAGCTCGTCGGTTTCGCGCAGAACAGCCGCTACCATGACCGCGACGCCTTCGCGCATACGGCCGCCGTCGTGGGCGGCATGGAGACCGTCACGGCTGGTTGCGCGAACGATGCCATGCGCTGGTCGGCGCTGCTGCACGATATCGCAAAGCCCGCCTGCTACAGCGAGGACATCGCGGGCCACGGCCACTTCTTCGGGCATCCCGAGCTCGGCGCCGACATCGCGAAGCGCATCATGCGCCGCATGGCCATTCCGACCGAGGTGATCCGCGAGACGTGCGCGCTCATCAAGCTGCACGATTATCCCGTCACCGAGAAGACCCGCTCGATCCGCCGCACGCTCATGCGCTGCGAGGAGCTCTGCCCGGGCAGGGGGACGGCGCTCGCCTTCGAGCTGCTCGACCTCAAGCGCGCCGACGCGCTGGGCAAGGCGCCGCACTGCTGGAGCTACTGCTCGGAGCTGGATGGGGTTTCGGCGGCGCTGCGCCGCGAGGTGCACGCGAAGGCGCCCCTCTCGGTGCGCGACCTTGCCGTGAACGGGGGAGACGTGATCCGCGAGCGCGGACTTGCGCCGGGGCCGGGCGTGGGCGCCGTGCTGCAGGGTTTGCTCTCCGCGGTCGTCGAGGACGGCGTGCCCAACACGCGCGACGCCCTGCTCGAGCTGCTCAGGCTCGATTGACGGCTTTCCTTGTCAGGAAACCTGACAGCAGACCTGTCACCCTGTCAGGAAACCTGACAGCAGACCTGTCACCCTGTCAGGAAACCTGACAGCAGACCTGTCACCCTGTCAGAAAAGCCGGCGCGGAGATGATCCGCGCCGGCTTGGTTCGCGCTCTGGTGATGACCGTGCTTACAGGTCGACGAGCGGATGGAGATCCATCATCGTGACCAGGCGCTTCCTGCGCGCCACCAGGCAGCTCAGGCAGAATGCACCCGCGAGGAACGCGAACAGCGCGGCGACCGACGGGGCGATAAGCGAGACGTCCGCTCCCGCCATAGCCTGGCGCAGCGCCCTCACCACATAGGTCATGGGAAGGTACGGGCTCATGATCTGGAAGATCTTGAACTCGGTCTCGATGGGGAAGGTCCCTGCGGCGGTTGTGAGCTGCAGCATGAGCAGGACCACGGCGAGGAACTTGCCCGGGAAGTCGAAGATGGCGATGATCGCCTGGATTATGGCGCAGAACACATAGCTTGCCAGAATGGTGATGAGGTAGTAGGGCAGGGCGTGAGCAACGGAGATCTTGCAGGCGAACTGGATGGTTGCTGCAAGCAGAATCGCCTGCACGGTGCCCAGGATGAGCCACGGGGCGAGACCAGCGAACGCGGCCACCACGGGGTTCGCTCCGCCCATGATGAGACGCTCGTTGAACGGCTTGAAGATGAAGGTCATCACGAGCGATCCAACCCACAGGCCGAGGGCGATGAAGTACGGCGCGAAACCCGAACCGTAGTTGTCGACGGTGGTGAAGTGCGTCTCCTCGAGGGCGACGGGCTCGCTCATCATGGTCGCGCGCACGTCGCTGCCCTCAACAGCCTCCTGCACGTCGTCAACGCCGTCCGCAAGGCCGTCTGCGAGCTCGCCAGCGCCGCCTTCGGCCTTTCCGAGGCCGTCTGCAAGCTCGGAGGAGCCGCTCTGGAGCTGCGCCATGCCGCTCACCAGGCTGTCGGCGCCTGCAAGGAGCGCATCCATGCCGTTCGAGAGCTGCCGTGTTCCGGAAACGCCGCTCGAAAGGCCGCCCGAAAGCCGTGCGAGACCGCCGCTCAGCTCGCCGGCGCCGCTCTGCGCGCTCGAGATTCCAGCGGAGAGCTGCGCGGATCCCTGGTAAGCGCTCGATACGCCCGTCGCAAGGCCGCCCGCTCCGGCGGCGGCAGACGAGATGCCCTGGTCGAGCGATCCGGCTCCAGCTTGAACCTGGCCGATGCCCGCGACGAGGGATGTCGACCCCGCGTGAGCGTCCGCGGCACCTTGGGAGACCTGACGCGCGCCTGCGGAGAGCTGGCTTGCCGCATCGTAGAGCGCGCCGCCTGCACCGAGCGATCCTGTGAGCTGCGATACGCCGTCCGAGACGGAATGGGCTCCGGCGACCAGCTCAGACATGCTCCCGGATGCATCGGAGAGGCCGCTCGCGACGCCCGCCGTGTACTGCTCGGCGCCATAGGCACCCTGGAGGATGGCCTGCATCTGGACGGCGGAGATGGTGTATGAGCCGTCCTCGCCGGGCTGGAGGCTCGAAAGGGCGGTGTAGACGGATTCGGCGCAACCGGAGGCCTGCTGCGCGGCGCCATCGAGATTGGAAAGGCCGCCTGCGAGCTGGTCCAGCCCGCCTGCTACCTGCTGCGCTCCACCGGATAGCTGGGCGAGCTCGCCCGAAGAAGCCTTGGCATCGAGCGCGCTCACAAGCCGCTGCGCTCCGGCAGCGACCTGCGCGCTGCCCGATTCGAGCGCTTCGAGGCCGCTATCGAGGTTCGATGCTCCCTGGGCAACGCTGCCCAGGCCGTTTACCAGCTGGGTCGATCCCGTCGAGAGCTGCCCGAGGCCGTCGGCCAGCGATTGCGAGCCGCTTTGGGCAGCCTGGAGGCCGTTCTGAAGCTGCATGGAGCCTTCCGAGAGCTGCCCGAGGCCGTTCTCGAGGCTCGATGCGCCGCTCTGGGCGGACTGGGCGCCTGCCGCAAGCTGCTGCGTGCCCGCGAGGAGCTGTCCTGCTCCGCTGCGGGCATCCGAGATGCCCGATTCGAGCGCGCCCGCGCCGTTGCCGGCGGTCGCGATGCCGTCTGCGAGCCGCTGCGAGCCATCGCGGGCGTCGGCAACGCCGTCCCGCAGCTCGGCGGCGCCGTCTGCAGCCGTCTGGAGCGATGCGCCCGTCTCGTCGATGGAGTCGAAGATCTGCAGATAGTAGTTCTCGCCGATGGCGTAGTTGGTCTCGGAGGTCACGACGCGCATCACCGACGCTCCCAGGATGGAGGAAAGGTAGTTGTTCGCATCGTTCACGATAAGCTCGAGGTGCGCCTGCTGCGGGGCATCGGAATCGGCTGACGCGATGTCCGCGGAGAAATCCTCGGGCACGACGACGATGCCGTAGTAGGTGCCGTCCTCGAGCCCGGCCTGGGCCGCGTCGAGGTTGTCGACGAACTGCCAGGATAGGGCATCGGAATCTCTGAGCTTATCCTCGAGATCGTCGCCCGCGTGGATCTCGTCGCCGTTGCTGCGCGTCACCGACGCGTCCTCGTTCACCACGGCCACGGGCAGCGTGTCGAGCCTGCCGTAGGGGTCGTAGAACGCCATGAGGTACAGGGCGCCGTAGATGAGCGGGATGAGCGCGATGCCCAGCATGGCGATCTTGAGGCCCGTGTTGCCGCGGGCGGAGTGGAAATCGAGCAGGGCGTATCGCAGCCCCCTCAGCGGGTTCTTCATATCAGACCGCCTCCTTGAACGCATGCTTCTCCTCGAAGGCTGCGCGCTGCGCGCGGGCGTCCTCGGTGATGCAGACGGCATCGTCGAAGCACGACGCGAGATCGTAATCGGTTACGCCGCACACCACGGTGGTGCCCGTGTCGTGCGCGAGGTCGCACAGAAGCTCCGCGAGCTTGCGCGATTGGTGCTCGGTGAGGTCGGTCTCGATGTCGTCGACGACCAGCAGCGCCGGATCGCCTGCCATGCCGAGCGCGATGCCCAGCAGGTCGTAGTCGTAGGCGGCAAGCTCGCTCACGGTCTTGTCCGCTAGCTCCCCAAGGCCCCATGCACCGAGGAACGCATTCGCCTCCGCGCGGCCGGCAGGTTTTCCCGCAAGGCTGAGCTCCGCCGACACCACGGTCGAGGTGCGCAGGTTCTGCTCCACCTCGTTCACGCGCTCGAAGAACGCGAGGCCCGCGATGGCGCGCACGCGTTTGAGCCGTGAGAGCGCCGTGGCGTCGATGCCCGCTACCGTTAGGGTTCCCTCGGTGCGGTGCATGCGCCCGGCAAGCGTGAGCAGAAGCTCCGTCTTCCCGCCGTGATGCTCGGCGCACACGGCATGGGCGCGTCCCGAGGCGAGGTCGAGGTCGACGTGCGAGAAGCTTTTGATGCGAGCCGTGTTGACGCCCAGATCACGTGCCACGATGAAGTGCTCATCGCGCTCGATAGGCATCCTGTCCATTCGATTGCTCCTTTCAAATCAGCGTTCGTATCGTACCCAGAGGATGGTATCCGCACGATGTTTCGGCATTTCACGGCCCACTTTTGCGCTTGACAGGGCTTTGGCGCCGTCATGTCAGTTTTCCGACAGTGTCAAAAATCTCATCCCTTTTGACACGGGTTCCGCCCTGTCATTTCGTGTACCCTTTTATCGGCGCGTGCGCGAAAATATACGACGGATCAAGCAGTAGGCTCATGCTTCGTGAGGATGGCGGCATGGCGAAATCAGACGATCGCAAGGAAACGCTCGCCAAGGCGCTGCTCGTGCGCTTGGCCAATCGTCCCGATGAGCTTATCAGCGTATCCGCGCTCGCCAAGGACTGCGGGCTGTCCCGTCAATCGTTCTACTACCACTTCAAGAGCCTCCACGAGCTGTACGCCTGGACGCTCCACTACGAGCTCATGCGCACGGTGCGTCCCGTCCGTGCGGACGGCTGGAAAGCGGAGCTGCAAGCCATCTTGGAGCGCATCTTCGAGAACCGCACGCTTGTGGAGCGCATCTCGTCCTTGCGCAGCAACGTGGGCCTCGACGACCTGTTGAAGCAGGAGATGGGCATACACGTGATGCGCATCGTCGAGGAGATCTCCACGGGGCTCGACATCGCGCCATCCGACCGCGCCCTCATCGCGCGCTTCTACACGGCGGGCATCGTCGAGATCGTGCGGATTTGGATTGATGACGGCATGCACGAGAGCCCGGAGCGCCTCGCCGAGCGCCTCGCGCTCTTCTTCGTCAATTCATCTGAGCTGTTGAAGAACATCGACAAGCTGCGCTGAGCAGGTCCTAGCGGTCCTCGAGGCTCATGAGGGCGTCGTGCGCGGTCTCGGCCACCGACTCGGCGAGCGCCCGCACCCTGTCCATGCTAGGGAGCTTCGGTGCTTGGACGCGCATGCGCGGGAAGGCGTCCATGACGCGGCGCTCCTGGTCGTTCAGGGCGGCGGAGAACGACGCGGCGAGGCTGTGGCCTATGTCCTCGATGGCCACGGGTCCGGGCATGAGCTCGCGCAGCCGCACGTAGGCGTGGCCCACCGGGCTCTGCTTGATGCGCTGGTAGCCCTCGGCGACCATGTTGTCGCCCTCGGTGAGCTCGGCGTAGACGCCCTGCGCCTGCACGGTGAGCTGGTCGCAGTAGGCGTCGATCTTGTCGCGGAACCGGGAGAGGCCGATGTTGGTGACGAGCAGGTCGAGGGCGAAGATCGCGAGGAAGATGCCGCAGAGGCCTGCGAGCACGCGCGGGTCCATCCGCGCGAAGAGCGCTTCGAGCGCGGGCTGCAGCACGCGCACCACGAGCACGACGAAGAATCCGAACAGCACCGTCGCGGGCATGCAGATGCGCCCGTTGAGGTTGAGGAAGCGGTCGGAGTAATCCCACCAGCGCGCATGGTAGATCTTCTCCATGACCACCGAGGTCGAGTATTCGAGCACGCTGCAGGCGAGCGCCCCGTATCCGAAGAGCGAGGGGATGGTGCCGATGCCGCTAAGGAGTATGACGGCGGCCATCGCGCCGGCTCCGTAGATGGGGCAGACGGGCCCGTTCAGAAAGCCGCGGTTGATGACGCGGTGCTCCGAGACCGAGCAGAGGATGCTCTCGAAGAGCCAGCCCGCGCATGAGTAGACGGCAAACGACGCTATGAGCACGGCAAGCCTATCCACGGCGCCCCAGCTTTCCGCGCAGGCCGGCGAGCGTCTCCTTGAGCGAGATGCCCTTATCGACCAGCGTGAGCACCCATGCCTCGCGCGTGGAGGGAATGCCCTCGAGCGGGAACATGTGGCTCTGGATGATGTCGCCTTCGTGCTCGGTGATCGCGAAGTCGCGCTCGGCGTTCGCCCGGGCATAGCGGCCGTGATGCGTGGCGTGGCGCGGCATGGCGGACGCGCGGTCATGCCAGTCGTAGAGGAAGTAATCGTGCAGAAGCGCCGCCCGCAGGAGCGGCTTCACCTCGAGGTGCAGCGGAAGCGCATGCGCGACGCGCGCGCAGGCGTTCGCCACCGAGACGGAATGCTCCCACACGGTGGTCGCGCCATGCTGGATGAATTCCTTCTCGCGCTCGAACAGGTGCGAGGAGAGGATATCGGCCGCATGCGCGGCAACTTCCTGTGCAGGCTCGATCACGCGCTGCCTCCCGTCGAATGGTTCACTGCATGATGATACCCAATATGGAGCGCGCGATTCAGCACGGCATCATCGCCCTAATGCTTACAGATTCGCCTAAGTGTCATATCAGTGTAAAGATGCCCGCCGCTCTGGGGACAATTTAGCTGAGTGATGCCGCCTACAGACGGGATGGTTCGTGCCATGACCAAGGCTGACGACAAGAAGCTTCTGCTTTCATGCACCCTGCTCGAGATGCTCGACACCGTCCCGCTCGACCAGATCACCGTGTCATCGCTCGTGCGCGCCTGCGGGCTCTCGCGCCAGACCTTCTACTACCATTTCCAGACCCTCGACGAGCTGATCGCCTGGACGCTCCATCAGGAGATCTCCAAGGTCGTGACACCGATCAGAGGGGAGGGGCCGCTCGCGAGGATACAGGCGGTGCTCGAGCGCACATACGAGCAGCGGGACTTCGTCGAGAAGATCGCCCGCTACAGCGATTCGAGCGGGAGCCTCGACGAGATCCTCAAGCAGGAGGCGGGCATCTTCGTGATGCGCAACGTCGAGGAGGCCGCCGTCGGCCTCGATATCGCCCCGCAGGACCGGGCCCTCATCGCGCGCTTCTATACGGCGGGGCTGCTCGAGATCATCCGCATCTGGATCGACGACGGTATGCGCGAGACGCCCGAGCGCCTGACCGAGCGGTTGGGGCTGTTCCTCGTGAACTCGTCGGACATCCTGGCCAGGTTCACGCGCGACAACAACCTCTAATGGCGAGGCGGCGCGTAGTTTTTGGCGTCTGGATGGGAATCGGCAAGATTCTTTTGATTTCTCGCTTGCAATCGGTCGGACGTTACGGTAATCTATTTTCTCGCGCACGGCAGACATCTTGGGATGTCGTCTAGTGGTAGGACAGCGGATTCTGGTTCCGTCAACGGGAGTTCGACTCTCTCCATCCCAGCCAATGTCCGCCCAGCGCACAGAGCTTGGCCCGTTCGTCTAGTGGTCTAGGACATCGCCCTCTCAAGGCGGAGATCGCGGGTTCGAATCCCGCACGGGCTACCAAATCTTCGCAGGCTGCCATTTGGTGGCCTGTTTTCGTTTAGCTTGGCGTGGTCAACGTTTGCAAGGTGGATTCGTCGAGGCTCTTCTCCGCCGATGGGTAGCGTCTCGGCAGCCGTTGCCTGTAGTTTTGGGCCTGCTGGCTGGGTTTGCCTGTAGTGTTGGGCCCGACGGCTGGGTTTGCCTGTAGTTCTCGCGCGGCCTCCGCAATGCGTCAAGCGTTCTACCTGCGCAAACGCCGAGAAGGTCCCGCGCGGGCCATCTTGAAAGTACAGGCAAACCCGCACGACCGGCCGAGAAGTACAGGCAAACCCGCGCGCAACGCTTGCCGAATGGAAGATCGCATCTCGAGCGGTTGCCCTATGCTTAAGTGCGTTAACTGCGACGATACCTTCGGGAGCGATCACATGGGCAAGCTCACCTACATCTTCGTGCACGGCCTCGCGGGCTGGGGACGCTATGACAAGCAGTACGCCCGCACGCCGTACTGGGGCATGCAAGGCGGCGACCTCATGGCCTACCTGCGCGAGCAGGGCCTCGACTGCTACGCTGCCTCGGTGGCGCCCTTCGGCAGCGCATGGGACCGCGCCTGCGAGCTCTATGCGCAGATCGCGGGCACGCGGGTCGATTACGGCAAGGCCCATGCCGAGGCCAACGGCCACGACCGCTTCGGCCGCGACTTCGCAGGCGACCCGCTCATCCCCGCATGGGACGACGATACGCGCCTGGTCCTGCTCGGGCACTCGTTCGGCGGCGCGGCGGTGCGTCTCTTCTCGGAGCTTCTCGCCCATGGCGACGAGGCCGAGCGCGCCGCGACCGACCCCGGCGAGCTGTCTCCGCTCTTCGCCGGCGGCATGGCGGAGCGCATCCATGCCCTCGTCGCCCTGTCCTCGCCGCTGAACGGCACCACGGCATACGACCTCTTCGAGGACCCGGGCTTCGATCCCGCCGCAGTGCACTCTCCTTGGCGTGCCAAGGTCACCGACCATGTGATGAACTGGCGCCTGCGCGTGAAGCCCGATGGCCGCGACCCGCGCGACTACGCCTCCTACGACATGCATGTGGACCGCGCGCTCGAGCTCAACGAGCGCATCTCCACGCTGCCGCACGTGTACTACCTCTCGGTTCCCTGCTCGACGACGGTCGCGTTGCCCGACGGGACCCATGTGGCCAAGCGCCAGACAGAGCCCCTGTTCCTGCGCCGCTCCTTCCAGATAGGCGCATACACGGGCACGACGGCGGGCGGCACCGTCATCGACACCTCCTGGTGCGAGAACGACGGCCTGGTCAACACCATCTCCGAGAAAGCCCCGTTCGGCGCTCCCTCCAAGCCCTTCGACCGCAAGGCCGTCGAGCGCGGCGTATGGAACGTGGTCCCCACCCTCGAGGGCGACCATATGTGGCTCCGGGGCGGCCTCATGCGCCAGCATGACATCCGCGGGTTCTACCTCGACCTGCTCGGCCTGATCGGCTCCTTGGCGTAACGCCGCTCTTGTCAGGAAAACTGCGTTTTCCAAGGTCGTAGACGCAAAGTTGCGCTATCCTTACTCGCTGCATATACCGAGCGAGAGGAATTCCAGCATGCCCACCTGCGTCATCATGAGCGACTCGACCTTCGACTTCTCCAGTTTCCAGGCAAAGGTGGAGGGCGTGCGCGTCGTGCCGTTCCACTATACCGACGCGCGCGGGAGCTTCTCGGGCGACGACGACCTCTTCGCCAGCGTGACCCCGCACGAGTTCTACAACGCCATCGCCTCCGGCGCCGAGCTCATGACCTCGCAACCTTCGCAGCTCGAGTTCGAGGAGCTCTTCAACGGCGTGGGGGAGGACGAGGAGGCCGTGCTCTTCTGCATCTCCACGGGCATCTCGGGCGGCTACAACGGCGCCATGGCCGCGTTCAACCGCCTCTGCGAGGATAAGCCCGAGCTGCGCGAGAAGATCTTCATCATTGACACGCTTATCGCCTCGACGCCCATGCACCTGCTCGTGCACGAGGCCTGCCGCAAGCGCGATGCCGGCGCCTCCGCGCGCGAGATCTACGAGTGGGCGATGGAAGCGCGCTGGAACACCCAGACCATCTTCATGGTCGACTCGCTCGATGCCCTCCATCGCGGCGGCCGCGTGCCCAAGGGCGTCGCCGTCGCGGGCGACGCGCTGCATGTGAAGCCGCTGCTCAACTTCGACCCCGAGGGCAAGCTCGGCCTCTCCGGCGCCGCGCATGGTCGCAAGAAGGGCCTCGCCAAGCTTGCGAAGTTCTACGTCAAGAACCATGTCGATCCCGAGAACGGCGCCATCGTGGCCATCGGCGATGCCGACTGCCCCAAGGACGGCGACGCGCTCGCAGACGAGCTCAAGGCCAAGTACCCGGGCATCACCGTCCTGCGCTCCACCATCGGCCCCACCATCGGCTGCCACGTGGGCCCCGGCATGGTGTCCTGCTGCTTCTGGGGAGCCGACAGGCG
>CAMOLV010000029.1 GCA_946619045.1 uncultured Coriobacteriales bacterium
CTTCTTTTGCTTAGGAACTGCCATCTTAGGACCTCTCTTGACTCTACACGCCCAAGGTGCGGGCGACCTTGCCTATCATTTGCGCGACAAAACACTATACCACGCATCTGCTGAAAACGCAGCAAAAACACGATATTTATGTGGAAGATTCCTCTCCATCCCCAAGATTTAGGGTTGCAAGCACCGCGAACGGATTGGACGCGGCCCGGCGCTCGGCGATCTGGGCGGCATGACCGCAATCATGCTCGTTGAGGTTCTCGCCGCAAACCGGGCAGAGCCCCTTGCAATCCTCGCGGCACAGGACGACGAACGGCGTCTCCATCAGAAGCGCGGGAAGAAGGGCCTCCGAAAGGTCGATCGTGTTGTCGGGGCTCACGAGCGCATAGTCGAGGTCGTCATCATCGTCGGGAAGGCTCTCGGGCTCCTCGAAGAGGTAGTACTCGTCGACCTCGGCGGAGATATCCATCTCGGCGGGGTCGAGGCAGCGGTCGCAGACCCCCACGACATGCGCGCGGAGCATGCCCGTGACGAGGATGCCCTCGCCCGCGTTGGTGAGGATCAGGTCGAAGTCGATGCCCGAGGGCAGCTCGAAATCGTGCCCGCCCAGGCTGTAGGAATCCTCGTCGGCATGCCCGGAAAACGGCAGGGTGTCGCCCGCCTCTGAGAGGCGCTCGTCAAGCGCGTATGGGAACGGTTTCACGCAGGGACCTACCAGGGGACGTTGTTGGACGTGTTGCGCGGGCCGGAGTTCTCGTCGAGCGTCTGGCGCACGCGGGAGACCGAGCTGGTAAGCGACTTGAGGTTCTCCTCGAGATGCGCGAGGACGGTGTCGGCGTACTCCTCGGCGTTGTAGCGCGTGTCGCGCTCGTACTGGGCGGCCTGGTCGCGGATGGCCTCGGCCTGCTGCTGGGCGAGGCGCACGATCTCCTGGTCGCCCGCGAGGATCATGGCCTGCTGCTGGGCATCGGCGATGATCGAATCGGCCTGCTGCTGCGCGCGCATGATGGTCTCATGCTCCTCCTTGAGGATGCGGCGCGCATCTGCGAACTCCTGGGGGAAGACGCGGCGGATCTCGTCGAGGATCTCGTAGACATCCTGCGCGTCGACGATCTTCTTGGCACCGCCGCCCGTGAGGGGCGACTTGGCCTCGGTTACCATCTGCTCGAGCTCGTCGACCAAGCTCTCGATCTCCTCGCCTGGCTGCATCCAGGGCTCCTTTCAATCGCATGCCCGCGCATGGCTGCGCGAAGGCTGATAGCCACAATTAGAAGATATAGTAGCAGAACTTGCGGTCGGCGCAGCTCGAAGGCACGAACGGCGCTCAGGACCTGCCGAAGCGGTCCTTGAGGCGCTTGTCGATGCTCGAGGGCACGAGGAACGACACGTCGCGCCCGAGGGCGGCGAGCTCGCGCACGATCGACGACGAGATGTAGCCGTACTCGCGGCTGCCCATGACGTAGACGGATTCGATGTCGGGTGCCATGAGGTTGTTGAGGTCTGCCTGCTGGAGCTCGTACTCGAAGTCGGTCGCCGCACGCAGGCCCTTGACGACCGCCCCCGCGCCGATCTGATGGCAGAGGTCGACGAGCAGGCCCTCGAACCCCACGACCTCGACGTCGGAGGGGATGTCGGACTCCGCGATGGCGCCTCGTATCATGTCGACGCGCTCGTCGAGCGAGAAGGCGGGGCCCGTGCCGTTCTTGCCGTAGCTGGCTGCAACAGCCACCGTGACGCGGTCGAACAGGCGGCAGCTGCGGCGGATGACGTCGAGATGCCCGTAGGTCACCGGGTCGAACGTTCCGGGAACGCAGGCGTGGGCGATGCGGCTAGTGCTCACCGTCGTCTCCAATCCGATAGTAGTCGATCGAGGTCTCGCCGAGTTTCTTGGTGCGGACGAGCTCGAGGAACGGGAGGTCGAGCTGGGGTGCAGATGCGGAGCGCTCGTACACCACGATCGTACCCATCCTAGCGCACTCGGCATCGTGGAGCGACGTAACGAGACGGCCGACCTTCTCCGCAGACGTCGCATAGGGGGGATCGAGGAATACGAGGTCGAAGTACGTGCCCTGGATGGCGAGCGTGTCGGCGCTCTTGTAGGTATCCGCGCATACGATGCGGTACTGCGTCGGCGGCACCTTGAGGCCCGCGAGGTTCTTCTTGACGACTTGGATGGAGCGCCTGTCGGCATCGATGAAGGTGCAGTACGCCGCCCCGCGCGAGAGCATCTCGATGCCGAACGCGCCGGATCCCGCGAAGGCGTCGAGCATGCGGACGCCCTCGAGCGAGAGATCGAAGAACGACAGCACCGACGAGGCTATCGATTCGCGCGTGCGATCGGTTGTCGGACGAGTCTCGCGGCCGGGAGGCGCGTCGATGACCCTCCCCTTCCAGATTCCACCGACCACCCTCATGATCTCTCGGTCTCCTCGAAGTAGATGGAAAAACGGGCACGGACCTCCTGCGCGAGGGGGACGTTGACGGCATCCTCGAGCGCGGGATCCTCCGAGGCTATCTCGCGGGCATCCTCGTGCGCAGCCTCGACGAGGTCGAGGTCGGTCGCAAGGTCGCAGATCGACAGCGAGACGCCCCCGCTCTGGCGATATCCCAGGACCTCGCCCTCATGGCGGAGCTTGAGGTCGAGCTCGGCGAGCTCGAAGCCGTCGGAGGTCTTCTCGAGCGCAGAGAGGCGCGTCCGTGCGGGAGACCCGTCGCGCGCCGCGCTGGCGAGGAAGACGGTTCCCGGGAAGCGCCCGCGTCCCACGCGCCCGCGCAGCTGGTGGAGCGTCGCAAGGCCGAACCGATCGGCGTTGTAGACGAGCATCACCGTGGCGTTGGGAACGTCGACGCCCACTTCGACGACGGTCGTGGAGACGAGCACGTCGATCTCGCCGGAGCGGAACCGCATCATGACGTCGTCCTTCTCGGCAGCGGACATGCGGCCGTTCAGGATGCCGACGCGCAGGTCGGGGAAGATGTTGTCCGCAAGGTCGTCGCGGGTCGACACGGCGGCGTGGAGGCTCTCCTGGGTATAGGAGCCCTCGACGACCTCGTCGAGCTCATCGCCCTCGTCGTTGGCATCGATGAGGGGGCAGATGACGTAGGCCTGCCTCCCCTCCTCCACGGCGGTGCGGATGGCGGAGAAGGCAAGGTCGATGTTCTCGGGCTCGACGACCTTGGTGGTGATGCCCGCACCGGGCACGGGACGGCGTCGTATGCGGGAGACGTCGACATCTCCGTACATCGAGAGGGCGAGGGTGCGCGGGATGGGCGTGGCCGTCATCGTGAGCAGGTCGGCGCCCGCGCCCTTCTGGCGCAGCGCAGCGCGCTGGTTGACGCCGAAGCGGTGCTGCTCGTCGATGACGACGAGCGTGAGGTGCTCGAACGAGATGTCATCCGAGAGCACGGCGGTCGTGCCGAAGACGACGCAGATATCGCCGGATGCGATGCGGGACGCGGCCTCGGCCCGCTCTGCGGCGGGGGTCGACCCCGTGATGAGCGTCCAGGCGATGCCCGCGGCATCGAGGAGCGGCCCGACCTTCTCGGCATACTGGCGCGCGAGCACCGACGTCGGCGCCATGACGGCCGCCTGCGTATGGGAGTCTGCGACGGCAGCAAGCGCCACGGCGCAGACGGCGGTCTTTCCCGTGCCCACATCTCCCAGCAGCAACCGGTTCATGACGCGCGGGGACGCCATGTCCGCGAGGATGTCGGATACGGCGGCCTGCTGCTCTTCGGTCAGCGCGAAGGGAAGCGCGGCCTGCAGCGCGGCCAGATGGGGGCCGTCGACCGCATGGCAGAACGGCTCGCGGGATCCCAGGTCGATGCGCTGCCGCGTGAGCAGGGCGAGCTGGAGGCAGAGCAGCTCGTCGTATGCGAGCCTTCTCCGCGCGAGCTGCGCATCGGCGAGCGACGAGGGGAAGTGGACGTCTCGGACGGCGCGCGCAAGCGACATGAACCCATGGCGCGCGGCCAGGCTCGCGGGAAGGAAATCGCAGATGTCCCCCACGTCGGCAAGGGCCGCCGACATGATGCGGCGCATCCACGACGCGGTGATGCCCTCCCCCACCGGATGGACCGGAAGCACGCGGGCATAGTCCGAGGTGCCCCCCGAACCTTCGAGCTGCTCGAGGAACGGGGCCTTCATCTGCTTGAAGCCCTTGTAGAAGAGCACCTCTCCCGAGAGCGCCACGACATCTCCCTTATGCAGCTGCTGGTACAGCCAGGGCTGGCGGAAGAACGTCGCGGAGAGGGTTCCCGTCTCATCGAAGATATCGATGGTGACGATGTTCATGCGCGGGCGCGGCTGGCGCTGCGAGATGCGGTCGATGGTGCCGACAACGGTGACCGTGCTGCCCACATCGCAGAACCCGATCTTGGTGGTGTTCGTGAAGTCCAGGTAGCGCCTCGGCACATGCAGGAGCAGGTCGCGGACGCGCAGGATGCCGAGGCGCTCCAGCGCCTCGCCGCGCGAGCCCGAGACATACCTCAGCCTGCGGACGCTGTCGTCGAAGGAGCAGGTCCTGCTCAGGCGTTCGCCTGCATCGGGAATGCTGAGGCCACCGCTCACGGCGCCCCCGGTTATTCGATCGAGAAGATCACAGGATAGAGGGGCTGCTCGCCGCGATGGGCATCGATCTCGAGGTCGGGGAACGCGTCCTCGATGCGATCGACGAGCTCGGAGAAGGGCTCGTCGGCCATGTCGGCGCCTGCGAGGATGGTGAGCGTGTCGCCCTCCTCGTCATCCATCATCTTCGCGATCAGGTCGAGCGTGACCTGGTCGACCGAGGAGCCGACGACGAGGATGTCGTCGCCCTGGATGCCCATGATGTCGCCCGCGTGGATGGGGCTGCCATCCGCCGCCGAGGAATCGCGCACGGCGTGCGTGACCTCGCCATCGCGGACGCCCGCGAGGGCGTCGGCCATGTTCTCGGCATTCTCGGCGGCATCCGCCTCGAAGTCGACGGCGAACAGCGCGGAGAACGCCTGGGGCACCGACTTGGTGGGAACCACGAAGACCTTGCTGTCCTCGCATGCGGAGGCGGCGGCCTCGGCGGCCATGCGGATGTTGCCGTTGTTGGGAAGGACGATGACCTCGTCGGCGTTGACCGACTCGATGGCGGTGAGGATGTCCGCCGTGGAGGGGTTCATGGTCTGGCCGCCCGAGACGCACACGTCGACGCCGAGCGACTTGAGGATCTCCTCCTCGCCCGAACCGGCGGCGACGGCGACGAAGCCCAGCGGCTTGCGCGGCGCCTTCTGCGCCTCTGCGGCGGCCTTGTCGGCAGCGATCTTGGCGGTACGGTCCTTGGCCTCGAGGTCCATGTTGTGGATGAACACCTCGAAGACCTGGCCGCGGTGGATCATGTGGCGCAGGGCGTAATCGGGACGGTTGGTGTGCACGTGGATCTTGAAGTCGGGGAACGAGCCCACGAGCAGCTCGCAGTCGCCGAGGCTTGCGAGATAGCGGAGGTTCTCCTCCACATCGAAGGACTCGTCGGCTGCATGGAACAGGAACTCCGTGCAGTAGCGGTACTCGGAGCCCTCCCAGTCGTCGTTGAGCTCGATGGCGACGACGTCTGCGACATGCGCCTTGGCATCCTCGGCGGAGACGGGATCGACCGTGGGGTTGAAGTCGCGCAGCTCGCCCGCCTTGCCCTCGACGGAGTTGACGAACGCCTCGAAGAAGGTCGCGAAGCCGAACGCGCCGGAGTCGACCACGCCGTTCTCCTTGAGGACGGGCAGCAGGTCGGGCGTGCGGGCAACCGATTCGTACGCCTCGACCACGAGGTCGTCGAGGACGTCGAAGACGGACTTCTTGGACTTCTTGAGGGATTCGGCCTTGGTAGCCATGTCGCGGAGCACGGTGAGGATGGTGCCCTCGACCGGTTTGCGGACGGCCTGGAAGGCGACCTCCTGGCTGCGCTTGAACGCATGCGCGATGTCGGCGGGGGTGATGTCCTCGCCCTTCATATCGCAGAGGCCCTCGGCGAGGCCGCGGAGGATCTGGCTGGTGATGACGCCGGAGTTGCCGCGCGCGCCCATGAGCGAGCCATGGGTGATGGCCTTTGCGATGTCGGCCATGCTGGCAGTGGCGGGGAGGGCCTCGACCTCGCTGACGACGGTGCCCAGCGTGAGCGACATGTTGGTACCGGTATCGCCGTCAGGGACCGGGAAGACGTTGAGCTTGTTGATCTCCTCCGCACGGTCGGCTACGACCTTGGCGGCAAGCGGGAAGCACGTGCGGATAGCATTGGCAACAGACATAGCGGGATAAACCTCTCGATAGAAGCGAGCGCATGCGCTCTTGCGGATTTACGAAGCGCGCATACCCTCGATATGCACCCTGACCTCGACATCGTCGAGCTCGGCGATCTGCTTGAGCAGGAACTTGACGGAACTCGCGAGGTTGCCCACGACAGAGGCCATGTTGACGCCCTGGTCGACGATGACATGCAGGCTCACGACAACGTGGCCGCCCTCGGCCGAGACATCGATGCCCTTGCGGAGCTTGTAGGTGGGCAGCAGGCGTGCGACGCCGTCGTGGGCGTCGATGTCTGCCATGCCGGTGACGCCGTAGCATTCCATGGCAGCGTAACCAGCGAGGTCGGCGATGACATCGTTGGAGACCCTGAGCGTTCCAGAAATGGGTGCCGTCATTTCGTTTCTCCTCTCGACGCGCACGGCGAAGATCCGAGTTCCATAATCTCAAGAATTATACCGCAGCACGGCGATGGGAGCGCCGTTAACCGCCATTCGGGTCGGCGCGGAGCTACTCGGCGAACTGCGCGTTGTAGAGACGAGCATAGAGCCCGTCGCGTGCGAGCAGCTCATCATGGGTGCCCTTCTCCACGATATCGCCATCCTCCATGACGAGGATGACATCTGAATTCTTGATGGTGGAGAGCCTATGGGCGATGACGAACGAGGTCCGCCCGTGCATGAGCCGGTCCATCGCCCGCTGGATGAGCTCCTCGGTGCGGGTGTCGACGTTCGAGGTCGCCTCGTCGAGGATGAGGATGGGCTTGTCGGCTAGGACGGCGCGCGCGATGGTGAGCAGCTGCCGCTGCCCTTGCGAGAGGTTGGTCGCCGTCTCGTTGATCTCGAAATCATAGCCGCCGGGAAGCGTCTTGATGAACTGGTCGCAGTAGGCCAGCTTGGCTGCGGCGCGCACCTCGTCGTCCGTGGCATCGAGCTTGCCGAAGCGCAGGTTCTCGGCGATGGTGCCCTGGAAGAGCCATGTCTCCTGGAGCACCATGGCGAAGTTGTTGCGCAGGTCCGCGCGCTCGAGAGTGCGGATATCGTGGTCTCCCACGTAGATGGCGCCATCGTCCACATCGTAGAAGCGCATGAGGAGCTTGACCATGGTGGTCTTCCCGGCTCCCGTCGGACCCACGATGGCGACGCGCTGGCCGGGCGACACGTCGAGCGTGAAGTCGTGGATGATGGTCTTCTCGGGCGTGTAGCCGAAGCGCACGTGGTCGAACCTGACCGCACCCTCCTCGTCCGCAAGCTGGACGCCCGGAACCGACGTGTCGGGCTCGGGATCCGCCTCGAGGAACTCGAAGACGCGCTCCGCAGAGGCGAGCATCTGCTGGATGGAATTGGAGATGCCGGCGAACTGCCGGATGGGGCCCGTGAAGTTGCGCACGTAGACCACGAAGGCCTGCACGTCGCCCAGCGCGAGCGACCCGCCCGCCACGAGCGCGCCTCCCACGACCACCACGGCGACGTAGCCGAGGTTCCCCACGAAGCCCATGAGCGGCATCATGAGGCCGGAGAGGAACTGGCTTTTGAGCGAGGCGTCGTAGAGCTCGTCGTTCTTGACGCCGAACCCATCGACCGCCTGCTCGGAGCGGTTGAAGACCTGGATGATCTCCTGGCCGGAGAAGTCCTCCTCGATGATGCCGTTGACGTCGCCCAGGGTGTCGGCGCTGAGCTTGAAGTAGCGCTGCGAGACCTTGACGATGCGCATGACGATGACGAGCGAGAGCGGGACGGTGGCGAGCACCACCAGCGTGAGCGGCAGCGAGATGGTGAGCATCATCACGAGGATGCCGACGATCTGCACGATGGAGGCTATGACCTGCGTGATGCTCTGGTTGAGCGACTGGGCGACGATGTCGACGTCGTTGGTGATGCGCGAGAGCACATCGCCGATGGAGTTTCCCTCCCCCGAGAAGTACGAGAGCTCGATGGAGCCGATCTTCTCGGCCACCTGCCTGCGCATGCGGTATGAGAGCTTCTGCGTGACCGTTGCCATCATCCAGGATTGGACGAGGCTTGCGGACGCGGAGATGATGTAGATGCCCATGAGGGTCACGAGGATGGACCGGATGCGCGCGAAGTCGATATCGCCCGTACCGGAGATCCTCGCGGTCGCGCCTTCGAAGAGCGCCGTGGTGGCCTCGCCCGCCATCTTGGGGCCTATGACGGAGATGACCACCGTAACGATGCTCGCGACGACTGCGAACGCCATGGCAAGGCGATGCTCGCCGGCATAGTCGAGGAGCTTGAGGAAGGTTCCCTTGGAGTTCTTGGGCTTATCGACGGTCTGCGCGAAGCGCGGACCTCCACCACGCGGCGGCATCAGCGCCCACCCCCTTCCACGACGGTGAAAGCGGGCGCGGAAGCCGACAGGCCGAGCTCTGCGGCCGAGAGCTGCGACGTGGCGATCTCGCGGTAGGCTTCGCAGGACGAGAGCAGCTCTTCGTGCGTGCCGTAGCCCACGGCGGCTCCGCCGTCGAGCACGAGGATCTTATCGGCATGCATGACCGTGGCGACGCGCTGTGCGACCACGACGACCGCCGTGTCGCCCATCTCATGGGAGAGCGCGCCGCGCAGGCGCGCGTCGGTTGCATAGTCGAGCGCGGAGAACGAGTCGTCGAGGACGAGGATCTCGGGGTCTATGGCCACGGCGCGTGCGATGGCCAGGCGCTGGCGCTGTCCGCCGGAGAAGTTCGAGCCGCCTTGCGCCGTGGGGGAATCAACGCCCTTCTCGAGGGCGTCGACGAATTCCGAAGCTTGGGAGATCTCGAGGGCGCGGTCGATATCGGCATCTTCAGGGTCGTCGCACCCATAGGAGACGTTATCCGCAACCGTGCCCGAGAACAGGCGGGCGGTCTGGGGAACATAGCCGATGCGGCCCCGGAGGTCGTCGAGCGCCATCGAGCGCACGTCCACGCCGTCCACGAGCACGGACCCGCCCGTAACGTCGTACAGGCGCGGGATGAGCTGGACGAGCGTCGACTTGCCCGATCCCGTCGATCCCACGATGCCCAGCACCTGCCCCGCCCCGAGCGTGAAGCTCACGTGGCTGATGACATCCGCATCGGCATCGGGATAGCGGAACGAGACGTCGTCGAAGACGAGGCTGCCCCGCGGGGCGTCCTGGGCGGGAGATTGCGGATGCTCGGGATCGACGATGGAGAGCGGGCACTCGAGCACCTCGATCACGCGGTCGGCGGCAACCTTGGCGCGCGGCATCATGATCGCGACCATGGCGAGCATCATGAAGCTCATGACGATCTGCATGGCATAGGCGCTGTACGCCATGACGTCGCCCACCTGCATGGCCCCCGCCCCCACGAGGTCCGCTCCGAACCACACGATCGCCACCGTGGCGGCGTTCAGGATGATCTGGATGAAGGGCATGATCAGGGCGATGGCGTGGCCCGTGAAGAGCTGCGTGTCCCTGAGCTCGACGGAGGCGCCGTCGAAGCGCTCCTCCTCGTAGGCCTCCCTGCCGAAGGCGCGGACGGGCATGATGCCCTCGAGCATCTGGCGGCTCATGAGGTTCACGCGGTCGATGAGCGACTGCATGAGCTCGAACTTGGGAACCACGACGATGAACGCGATCACGAGCAGTCCGAGCAGGAGCAGCACCGCGGCAACGATGATGAATCCGAGGCCGGAGGGCTGCGCCAGCACCTTGGTTATGGCGACGATGCCCATGACCGGTGCGAGCAGCACCATGCGCATGAGCATCATCACCGACATCGACACCTGCGTGACATCGTTGGTGCAGCGCGTGATGAGCGATGCCTGGGAGAACCTGTTGACCTCCGCGGGAGAGAACCGCATGACCTTGGAGAAGAGCTCCTCGCGGGTATCCCGGCCGATGATGGCGCCCGTGCGCGAGGCGACGAAGCCGAGCGCGATGGCGGCCGCGAGCGCCACGACGCAGAGTCCGAGCATGCTCATCGACATCGACACGAGATACGAGCGGCGGACACCCTCGAGATCCAGGCCGAGCGCCGTGTATTCATCGCGCACGAAGGCGATGGCGCGCTGCGAGGCAAGCGCATCGTCGGGTACGCCCGTCTCCGCCGCTATGGCATGCGAAAGGGCTTGCGATAGCTCTGAGGAGGCGTCGGTGAACGAGGGGTTGCCCTCGAACGTGCGCACGCCGCTGGGGTTTGCCGGTCCGTAGGCGGACTCGACGAGCGCGACCCCATCACCATCGAGATGCGACTCGAGCGCAGCGAGCGTCTCGACGCGGACGTGCGAGAAGACGGCGGAGGGAATGCCGCGCTGCCCGATGCCCACGTCGACGATATCGCTCATCATCTGGGGAAGGGCGAGTTCCGCGACCGCTTGGACGACGAGCAGGATGCAGACGATCGCGAAGGCACCGATGTGCTTTTTCATGAATCTGAGAACGCTCATCGATCCTCCTCCCGTCGTCCGAATCGAACCTGTACCATCTTTGCATAAGCACAGGACGAAAACAGCGTCGAGGTACAGCATTTTGTATAGATTTGCCTTGCAACGCGTACAGGCTGTGCTATATTCATACAGCTATGCGTTTTGATGGCGTTGATTCGCCATGTCAC
>CAMOLV010000030.1 GCA_946619045.1 uncultured Coriobacteriales bacterium
TCATGGGTGCCGCCGCGCCGACCACGGTCATGCCGGGTGCCGAGCCCACCACGGTGATGGCGGCGCCCGAGACCGAGCTCGACAAGACGCGCGTCGCCCCGCGCAGCTACCAGCCGCAGGCCCAGCGCCAGTACGCGCCGGCGCCCATGCAGGCTCCCGAGCCCGCGCCCAGGAAGAAGGGCCATAAGGGCCTCGTCGCCGCGCTCCTCGCCGTGATCGTGCTCGTCTGCGCCGGCATCGGCGTCATGTCGTGGCGCAACTACCAGGCCGAGCGCGAGGCTGCCGAGCAGGCGCGCCAGGAGCAGGAGGCTGCGAAGGAGGCCGCCGAGAAGGAGGCTGCCGAGAAGCGCCTGCCCCATAACGTGATCCTGCCGCTCTCCGCCGACGGCCTCGACGCCTCCGGCACGCGCGTCCCCATGTACCTCGCCGGCACCGACTTCGAGGGCAACTCCTTCGAGAAGACCGTCTACGTCGATTACCGCGGCATGGGCATCAGCGTCCCCAAGGGCAGCTACAGCGTCACGGTGCTCGCGTCGCCCATCGCGGCCGACGGCACGATCTACGACATCCCCTCAGGGTCCTTCGCCTTCGACATCCCGGAGAACCAGGCAAACGGCACCGATTTCAGCGCGCCCGGCTCGCTCGTGCTCTCGCCGTATACCGGGGACAACGCGCAGGACGTCCTCGATGCCGCGATCTCGGCGGCATCCGAGGATCCCGACATGAGCGCTGCCGTGGTGAACGCCCTGGCCGAGGCTGCGCAGGCGAAGATCGACGCGGCTTCCCAGGCCGCATCCGACGCCGAGCAGCAGGCCGCGCATGAGGAGGCGGTGCGCGAGGCGGAGGCCGACGGGCTCGTCGTGCTCACCGGCACCGTGCACATCATGACCGCGCGCGAGCTCAGCACGTATCAGGGCGTAGAGCTCGAGCAGATCTACGGCGACATGGCCTCCGATGTCGAGAACGACGCCTACGTCATCGTCGAGCTCGACGAGGCGACGACGTTCGACGCGATGAGCGGCGACGGCATGGGCCTGCGTCCCGACGAGGCCACGATGGTCTGGATCCAGAACCAGGATCTGGGCCGCTGGGCATCACGCGACGGTCAGAAGATCACCATCGGCATCAAATCCGCCGAGACATGGTGGCCCTCCGACGCGAGCCTGCCGCTCGGCGAGCCCCGCACCCGCAACGTCCGCGTCATCGATTAGGAGAGCGCTATGGCGAACATCACCGATTACCTGTGCAGCGAGTTCGATTCGTTCGACGAGCGCCCGCTCGGGGACGTCGATTCGCTCATCCTCTCGTGGCTCTCCTATTACCGCCTCTCCGACGAGGCGTCCGATGCCCGCACCATGCGCGGGATGACGTTCGGCGAGCTCTACCGCATGAAGGCGTTCACCGAGGCGACGGCGGTCGCCGTCGACGAGATGGGCGCACGGCATCTCCTCGCGGCCGTGGCCGCGAGCCCGCGCTACGATGGCCTGCGGGTCTCCAACTACGTGGAGGAGCTCGACGAGGAGCGCGAGAAGCAGTTCTCCGCCATGACGTTCTCGTTCCCCAACGGCATCACGTACGTGGCGTTCCGCGGCACCGACAACACGCTCGTGGGGTGGAAGGAAGACTTCAACCTCGCGTTCGAGCATCAGCTGCCGTCCCAGCTCGAGGCCCACGGCTACCTCGAGCGCGTCGCCGCGCAGACGAACGGCCCGCTCTACACGGGAGGGCACTCCAAGGGCGGCAACCTTGCGATCTACGCGGCCATGACCTGCTCGGACGAGACCGTCCATCGCATCCGTGCGGCCTTCTCGCATGACGGCCCGGGCTTCACCGCCGAGATGATGGCGAGCGAGACCTGGAGCCACCGTGCGCATCTCATCCACAAGACCGTTCCCAACCAGTCGGTCATCGGCATGATCTTCGACCAGCAGGACGACTGCACCGTCGTCTCGAGCACCGAGACGGGCATCATGCAGCACAACCCCTTCTCCTGGGAGATCGAGGGATGCTCGTTCAAGACGGTCGACAAGCTCGATCTGGCTGCGCATCATGTGGACAAGAGCCTCAACGATTGGGTTGCCGGCATGTCGCGCGCCGAGCGCGAGGCGTTCGTCGAGACCCTGTTCTCGATCTTCGCTGCGGGCGGGGAGAAGACCTTCGCCGACCTGGGCGAGAATTGGGCGACCTCCGTTCCCGCGATGCTCGACTTCGCCGCCAAGCTCCCCGAGGAGACGCGGGATTCGTTCAAGAGCGCCGTGGGCGGGTTCTTCCGCGAGCTCGCGCCCGACATCTCGTTCAAGGGCATCGCCTCGTCGATCGCCGACAGCATCGGGATGGGGGAGAGCGCTGCGGCGCAGGAGCAGACCGAATAGCGCCGCTTTAGGTTGGATTAAGGTCGATGGCCTAGATTCTCCCTCGGGGAGGCCGGCACCATCGACGCATAGCGCCACCTATGCACTCCCCGACGAAGGCGCCATGCCCCCCGACATGACACCTTCGAAGGCACCGTGATCCCGACACGGTGCCTTTTGCTATCGCTCGACGCCACGCGCCCATGAGGCGCGCCGAGCATCGCGCCAGCTGTGGTACGCTGTTTCCAACCCGTCATCCCAAGGAGGCCAGCATGGCGAACATCATCGATTACGTGCGCGAAAGCACCGACAGCTTCACCGACCGCGCTCTGAACCGCGTCGACAGCCTCGTGTTCTCATGGCTCGCCTACATCCGCTATCCCGAGGATTCGCCCGTGCGCACCAGCCAGGGCCAGACGCTCTACGAGACCTTCGGATTCGGCGGCCTCACCGGCATGACGGCGCCGCTGCACGATCCCCGCGAGACCGAGGAGCTCTGCAAGGCCGTCGCGGCGAGCCCGCGCTTCAAGGACGTGGTCGCCTGCCTCCACTACGAGAAGTCCTCGAAGGTCGAGGAGCAGCAGTTCGGCGCCATCCTCTTCCAGCTTCCCGACGGCTGCGGCACCTATGTGGCATACCGCGGAACCGACAACACGCTCATAGGGTGGAAGGAAGACTTCAACATGGCCTTCGCGACGGCTGTTCCCGCGCAGAGCACCGCCGCCGCGTACCTGCTGCTCGCCGCCGAGCAGCACGAGGGCCCGCTCTACGTGGGCGGCCACTCCAAGGGCGGCAACCTTGCGGTGTACGCCGTCCTCAAGGCGGACGACTTCACGCGCCTGCGCGTCGAGAAGTGCTTCTCGCATGATGGCCCGGGCCTCAACGAGGCGTGCATGCTCGACCCGGCGTGGCCTTCCACCGCCGCGCTCGTCGACAAGACCATCCCCGAGGAGTCCATCATCGGCCTCATCTTCGAAGGCCGCGAGATCACGCCCGTGATCGTGCGCAGCACCAATCCGGGGCTTCTGCAGCACGCGCCCTTCTCGTGGGAGATCGAGGGCAGGGACTTCGACATCCAGCGCGCCGTCTCCTACGATTCCTACAAGACGGGCAAGCGCCTCAACGCATGGCTCAAGACCATGGACGAGGCCGGCCGCGAGCGCTTCGTCACGATCCTCTACAAGCTCGCCGAGTCAACCGGGGAGGTCACGTTCTCGGGTCTCACCGACAGCGTGAAGAACGGATCGCTCTCGCTGATGCTCCAGAAGCTCGACAACATGGACGACGCTGACAGGAAGTTCTTCATGGATGCGCTCTCCGACCTGGTTGCCACCATCCTTCTGGGGCCGGCCCCCAAGAAGGCCGAGACGGCGGCGGAGAAGGTCGCAGCGGCGGGCGACAAGATCGACGACGCCACGGCGCGCTTCAACGACCGCCTTGCCGAGATCGAGCGCCTCGCCGGGCTGTAAGAGCCAGCTGCCGCTAAGAAAAACCTGAGCCGTATCGCCGCACCTACCGGCAGATTTCAACCTGGCTTTTATGTTCAGGACAGTTTCTTCGCAGGTTTTGTCCGGATAGTAAAAGCTGGGTTGTGTGGTTGAAAGCTGACTTTGTAGAACTGGACAAAAGATTGAGGAGAAATGTCCAGTTACTAAAAGCCGGCTCCTATTGGAGCTGGGCGATGAGCGCCTCGGCGGCACGGACGCCGTCCGCGGCTGCGCTCATGATGCCGCCGGCATACCCTGCACCCTCGCCGATGGGCATGAGGCCGGAGCATGCGATGCTCTCGCACCTCTCGTCGCGGGTGATGCGCACGGGCGAGCTCGAGCGCGTCTCCACGCCCGTGAGCACGGCATCTGCCGCATCGAATCCCTTAAGCTGGCGCGCGAGCAGGGGGATCGCCGTGCGCATGGATGAGAGCACGTAGTCGGGCAGGCACCCGTCGAGGGATCCCCAGGCGACGCCGCGCGGATAGGTGGGCTGCACGCGGCCGGGTCCCGACGAGGGGCGTCCGGCTAGGAAATCGCCGACGAGCTGCGCGGGGGCGACGTACCCTCCGCCGCCTGCGGCGTATGCGGCGCGCTCGCATGCCCGCTGGAGCTCGACGCCTGCCAGCACATCGTCTCCGGGAAGATCGCCGGGGAAGACGTTCACGAGCAAACCGGAGTTGGCGTTGACGCCGGCACGCCCCGAATAGCTCATGCCGTTGGTGCAGACGCCGCCCTCCTCGCTGGCGGCGGACACCACGTAGCCTCCGGGGCACATGCAGAAGCTGAAGACGCCGCGCTTGTCGTCCAAGTGGCACGAGAGCTTGTACGGCGCGGCACCGAGCAGGGGATTGCCGGCCGACGGCCCGTAGAGGGCGCGGTCGATGTCGGCCTGGAGATGCTCGATGCGCACGCCCATCGCGAAGGTCTTGCGCTCGAGGGCGATGCGGCGCTGCGCGAGGCGCTCGTAGACGTCGCGCGCGGAATGCCCGGTGGCGAGGATGACATGGCGGGACGAGACGGTCTCCTCGCGCCCCTCATGCTCGATGCGGATTCCCGTGACGGCGCCGTCCTCGATGACCAGGTCGGTCATGCGGGTGCGGAAGCGCACCTCGCCGCCCGCCTCGCGGATCATCTCGACGATGCGGTCGACGACAAGCGGCAGCACGTCGCTGCCCACATGGGGCTTGGCATCGTAGAGGATCGCCGGGGAGGCGCCGGCATCGACGAAGGTCTCGAGGATGAAGCGATGGGACGGGCTCTTGGTGCCCGTGGTGAGCTTGCCGTCGGAGAAGGTCCCCGCTCCGCCCGCGCCGAACTGGATGTTGCACTCGGGGTCGAGGACGCCCGTCCCGTTATGGCGGGCGATGACCTGGGACCGGCGCGTTGCGTCGTCGCCGCGCTCGATGAGGAGCGGCTCGAGTCCCGCGCGTGCCAGGACGAGCGCGCAGAAGAGGCCCGCGCATCCGGCGCCGACCACGACGGGCCGTTCCTCGAGGGGGCGCGCCGTGCGCGTGGGGAAGCTTGCGGATTCGGCATCGACCAGGCGGGCGTTCTTCTCTCGCGAGACGATCCGCGTCTCGAGCGCCGCGTCGAGCGAGATGCGCACCGTGAAGATGAGCACGATCTTATCGCGCTTGCGTGCGTCGATGGATCGTTTGCGCAGCTCGAAGCCGTGGATATCGCGCTTCTCGAGGTGCAGGTCGCGCTGGACGGCGCGCATGAGCGCGGCGCGCTCGTCCTCGGGCGTCCTTCCAAGACGGGAGAGCGGGATGCGTATGTTGGAGAGCTCGATCATGCGCGCACCCTCGCATATGCCGCGGCGCCTGAACCCGCGACCTCCCCGGAGCACCATGCCCAGGTGAGGTTGTAGCCGCCGCATGGGCCGTCGATATCGACGACCTCGCCTGCGGCGAACAGTCCGGGATGCGTGCGCACCATGAGCGTGGCGGGGTCGAGCTGGGAGGTCGCGATGCCCCCTCGACGCACCTGCGCATGCTCGGTCTGGGCGAGGCCCTCGACCGTGCAGGAGAAGCGCTTCGCATCGCCCAGAACCCCGACGATGGCGGGGTCGATGACGCCGCGAGCGCTGCCTGCGGCCGAGACGAGCGCGGCGAACCTCTCATCGTCCACGAGCGGGGCGAGGTCGAGCTCGAGCGTGTCGCCCGGCTGCGCCTGGCGCGACATGTTGAAGATCACGATTCCCGAGAGGCCGTACGGGCGGAAGAGCACCTCCCCGCGCTCGCGCGCGATGGTGCGGCCGCCTCGGACAAGCGCCACGCGGGCATCCGACCTGCGCCCGTCGAGCTTATCGAAGGGGAGGCCGGTGGCCGCGATGGGGCAGAGCATAGGCTGGAAGGGCTCGGATTCGACGCTCTCGGGCACGAATCCCTCGCGGCAGGCGACCACGACGGCGCCGGCCCCGATGGTCCGGCGGGCATCGGAGAAGACCTCCCTGTACAGGACCCTGCCCTCGTCGATCCCCTCGACCTCGCGGGCGCAGGCGAAGACGACGCCCGCCCTCCGCGCACGGGCGAGCAGGACATCGCGCACCGATGCCGCCTGATCGCTCGTGGGGTAGACGCGCATGTCGTCTTCGTTCTCGAAGGCGGTGGAGAGGCCGCAGCCGTCGAAGAAGGAGAGCGCCTTCTCGGCGGCGAACCCGCCGGGGCCGCAGACGGCCTCGAAGAAGGCCGGGTCGTTGTAGTCGCCCGGCTTGACGTCGAAGTTCGTGAGGTTGCAGCGGCCGTTTCCCGTGGCGAGGATGGTGCGTCCGCACTCCAGGTCGCGCTCGAGCACGACGGTCGACGCCCCCGCCTCCGCAGAACAGATGGCGGCGACGAGGCCCGCAGCCCCGCCGCCGCACACGCATACATCGACGGTATCGGGCAGGATCGCCGCAGCCGCATCGGCGAGCAGCTGCTCGCGGATCCGCGTGCGCGACGGTTTTCCCTGCCCCTTGGCCACTGTTAGCTCACACCGTTCATGTCGTCGAAGAAGGCGGCGACGGTCTGGATCTTCAGGACGGCATCCTCGAGCAGCCCCTCGGGCAGGGCGGTCTCGATCACGCCGTAGTCGCACATCCTGGCATAGTCGCCCGTGATGGGCAGACGGCCCAGCACGTCGATGCCGTAGAGCTCGGCAGTCTCGGCGAGCTTGCTCGGGCCGAACGGCTCGATGACCTTGCCGCAGTCGGGGCAGGTGATGTAGCTCATGTTCTCGACGAGGCCGAGCACGGGCACGTCCATCATGGCGGCCATCTTGACCGCCTTGCCCACGACCATCTGGACGAGGTCCTGCGGGGTCGAGACGATCACGACGCCCTCGATGGGGAAGGACTGGAACACGGTGAGCGCGACGTCGCTCGTTCCCGGGGGCATGTCGATGAGCAGGTAGTCGAGCTCGCCCCAGGCGCACTGCCCCCAGAACTGCTGGAGCGCGCCGGCGACCACGGGACCGCGCCAGAGCACGGGGTCGGTCTCGCTCTCGAGCACGAGGTTCGCGCTCATGATCTTGATGCCGCCGGTCGTCTCGACGGGGAGGAGCAGGTTGTCGGCAGCGGAGGCGTGCACGCCGGAGAGGCCGAACATCTTGGGGATGGAGGGGCCGGTGAGGTCGGCGTCGAGGATGCCCACCTTGGCGCCGGTGCGGGCGAGCTCGGTTGCGAGCATGCCGCACACGAGCGACTTGCCCACGCCGCCCTTGCCGGAGACGACGCCGATGACGTGGCGGACGTTGGAGCCCGGCGCCTGCTCGAACAGCTGGGGTGCCGTCTCGTGGGGCGTGAGGGTCTTCTCATGTCCGGAATTGCGCGATGCCTCGAACTCGCGGCGGATGGCTTCTTCCTCTTCAGGGGACAGGGGCATGGTGCTTCCTCTCTATGCGGAATCGGTTACCTGATAGATTCTAGCTGCAAACGGGCGGCGCGTCTGCACGGAAGTGCGACCCGCGGCTTTCGGTGCGCTCGCGCATGGCCGAGACCAGCGCCAGGGCGGATGCGCGTTGCGGGCACGGCGCGAGCTCCAGGAGGCGCGCCTCCGCCTCCGCGAGGCCCTGCTCCGTGCGGACGACCAGCGCATGGCCGTCGAGGATCTTCCCGATTTCCTGCCGGAGGGACAGGTCTGCTGTCACGAAATCGGGTGCGTCGATTTCGTGACAGCAGACCTGTCCCCCCGGCAGGAAATGCTGGCCAGAGGAATACGCGGCCGCGCCAGCGCCGGCGATGCGGCCGAAGACGAGCGCGCTCGCGGAGGCGAGCCCGCCCAGGCGGTCCGCCCCGTGCATGCCGCCCGCGCACTCCCCGCACGCGAAGAGGCCGGGGAGCCTGCAGGATGCGTCGGGTGCGATCGCTATGCCGCCGTTGCTCGCATGGGCGAAGTGGCGGATCTCGACCGGCGCCTCGATGGGAAGGCCCGTCGCGCGCTCGTACCAGCTCCTGTACGTTGCGATGAATTCGGGAGCCTGGTCGGGCAGGCGGTCGACCCGAACGTAGACGGGCTCCTCGCTGCGCGCGATGGCAAGGTCGACGGCGCACGATGCCAGCCGCGATGTGAACGGCCCGTAGGTGGAGCGCTCGTCGAGCAGGTCTGCGTCCATGCCGGTCGAGAACGTGGAGAAGCGGAAGCACTTCTCGTTGAAGACCACGGGGCCCGCGGGCGTCATGACCGTGGGCATGATCTGGAGGAATTCGATGTTGACGAGCTTCTCGCCATGCGCGCACGCGATGGCCTGCGCGGTGCCGAGGCAATCGTCGCGCGTGAGATGATGGCCGTAGAGCCCACCCATGCCGCCTGCGGCGAGCACGACCGCAGGGCACGAGACCCCGAAGGCCTCCCCGTCGCGGCTCCGGAGCACCGCTCCCACGATATGCCCGTCGTCCTCGGCGAGGTCGGAGAGCGTGCACTGCGGCAGCAGCCCCACGCCGAGCCGCTCGAGCTCGCGTGAGAAGACCTCCTTGAGCGATGCCCGCTCGAGGCCGCGCCACATGCGGTGCGTATGGTCGAAGCAGGGGATGTACTCGCGCTCGGCCGAGGCATCGGGCATGCGCAGGCGCACGCCGCGCCGTCCGATATCGTCGAGCGCCGGCCCGATGCCCGCGACGAGCGTGCGCGCGAGCGTCTCGTCCGCGGCTCCGCATCCGACCTCCAGGATGGTCCCGACAAGGTCGTCGGCATCGTCTTCGCCTGCGGGGGCGATGCAGCCCAGCCCCCAGGTCCCCTCGAAGAAGCTCGAGCCCGAGAACACGGGGCCCGCGCTGGCGAGGCGCACCCTCGCACCGCCCTCGGCGGCGGCGATCGCGGCCATGCAGCCTGCGATGCCGGAGCCGACGACCAGCACATCGCATCGCATGGCGGAATCCAGCCTCATCCTGCTCCTTTCGTGAGCTGTCCACATCATAGCCGAGCTGCCCTATACTGGGTGCAACCGAGTGATGGAGGGCATCATGATCACAGCCAATCTTCAGGATATGGTCCAGAACGACATCTCGGGCGAGCGGTTCGCCAAGGCATTCGCATGGCTGGCCGAGACCGACCTCGCGTCGCTCGAGCCCGGCCGTCACACCATCGACGGCGACGACATCTTCGCAAACGTGATGTCGACCACCACGATGGCGGCATCCGAGAAGAGCTACGAGGCCCATCGCGTCTACGCCGACATCCACTACGTCATCGAGGGCGAGGAGCGCATCGGCACCGCCCCGGTCGCCGACGCCGAGGCCCTCCAGGACTTCGACGAGGCGAGCGACTTCTGCCTGTACTCCTATCCCGACGGCGATGCATCCTGGTCGGTGCTCCGCGCGGGCGATTTCTGCGTGACGCCCCCTGCCGACGCCCATAAGCCCGCCTGCTGCGGCGACGCCGGCCCCGCCGCGCTCCGCAAGATCTGCGTCAAGGTGCGCGTGTAGAGGTGGCCGAGCGTTTCGGCCGCGATAACCGCATCGCGCTGGTCAGGGGCGACTGCCCGGAGTACCTGCTCGTCCTGCCCGCCGACATGCGCGAGCTCGACGGCGCCGACCGTCAGGCGGAGCTGGTCGCAGAGCGCACGCATGCGCCGTTCACCCTGGTGGAGCTCGGCATCGCCGATTGGAACGCCGAGCTCTCGCCTTGGGAGGCGCCGCCCGTGTTCGGCAGGCAGGGATTCGGCTCCGGCGCGGCGCAGACGCTCTCCTATATCTCGGACCAGCTGGTTCCCGGCATCGTCGACCGCTGCGACCTCGCATCTGACATCCCCGTCATCCTGGGCGGCTACTCGCTCGCGGGCCTCTTCGCGCTGTGGAGCGCCTTCCGCACGGATCGGTTCGCCGCCATCGTCGCGGCGTCCCCGTCGGTGTGGTTTCCCGGGTGGATCGAGCTCGCGGCGACCCACGAACCGCTCGCGCAGTGCATCTACCTCTCGCTGGGCGATCGCGAGGAGAAGGCCAAGAATCCGGTGATGGCCCGGGTGGGGGAGTGCATCCGCAGACAGCACCGCCTGCTCGAGGACCAAGGCGTCGACACCGTGCTCGAATGGAACCCCGGCAACCACTTCAAAGACCCCGACGTCCGGCTTGCCAAGGGCTTCGCGTGGTGCATGGGATAGCCTGCCCCTTGTACGAACCTATGTTCTATATGTGGACCCTGTAGCGGGGTCGGTCTCCCAGCTGTTCTCGGGTAAACTGGAATGTTGTCAAAATAACCGGTCGGGAAACAGGGGGACTACGCCCTATGGCATCCGAGAACATCGTCATCCGCGGCGCCCGCGAGCACAACCTCGCCGACATCGACGTCGATATCCCGCGCGATAAGCTTGTCGTGATCACGGGCCTCTCGGGCTCGGGCAAGTCGAGCCTCGCCTTCGACACCATCTACGCCGAGGGCCAGCGCCGGTACGTGGAGAGCCTCTCCGCCTACGCCCGCATGTTCCTGGGCCAGATGGACAAGCCCGACCTCGACTCCATCGACGGCCTCTCGCCGGCGGTCTC
>CAMOLV010000031.1 GCA_946619045.1 uncultured Coriobacteriales bacterium
GGCGCGGAGCTTGTCGGCGGGGATGCCCTGCTCGGCGAGCTCGGCGCAGGACTGCTCGATGAGGGTGCGGAACTGCTCGGCGATGCCCGGCTTGGCGCCCTTGAGGATGAACATGATCTGCGGCTGCAGCATGGAGTCGAGCAGGGTCACCGAGAAGTCGTCGCCCAGGTCGGCCTCGAGGACGCGGCGCTTGAGCGGCGCCTCGTTGGAGCCGCAGAGGGCGTCGAGCAGGATGTCGGCGGCGAGCACGCGCTCGCGCTCATGCGAGGTGCCGATGACGTAGGCGAGCGCCACGCTGGCGTTCTCCGGTGCGGTCGCCATCTTGTAGGTGAGCGTGGGGGCGGCGACGGGCGCCTGCAGCTCGAGCGCGTTGGGGACCTTGTCGGGACGCAGCTCGACGGTCGCGAAGCGCTCGGCGATGAAGGCGAGCTCGCGGTCGATGTCGAGGTCGCCGTAGAGGACCGTGTAGCTGTTGGCAAGGTTGTAGTGGCGCGCGTGGTTGTCGAGGAACTCCTCGTAGGTGAGCGTGGGGATGGCGCGCGGCGCCCCGCCCGACTCGAAGCGGTAGGCCGTGTCGGGGAACAGCGCGCGGCTGACCTGCGAGAAGAGCACGTCGTCGGGGTCGGAGGTGGCGCCCTTCATCTCGTTGAGGACCACGCCGTTGTAGGTGAGCGGTGCCTCGGGGCTCTCGAGCTCGTAGTGCCAGCCCTCCTGCTCGAAGATGCGCGGGCGGCTGTAGATCGCGGGGTGGAGCACCGCGTCGAGGTAGACGTCCATGAGGTTCTCGAGGTCGGCCACGTTGGTCGAGGCGACCGGGTACATGGTCTTGTCGGGGAACGTCATGGCGTTGAGGAACGTCTGCATGGACGTCTTGAGCAGCGTGACGAAGGGCTCCTTCACGGGGAACCGGTCGGATCCGCAGAGCACCGAGTGCTCGAGGATGTGGAAGACGCCCGTATCGTCGGCGGGCGGGGTCTTGAAGCCGATGGCGAAGGCGCGGTTGGCGTCGTCGCAGGCGATCCAGAGCATGCGCGCGCCGCTCGCGTCGTGGCGCATCTGGTAGGCGCAGCCGGAGAGCTCGGGAAGCTCGTGGATGGCGGTGACGGTGAAGCCCTCGTGCTGCGTGCCGACGGCGAGGTCTGCGCGGGGCTCGGAGAAGGAGCGGGTTGCTTGGGTCATGGGGTACCTCCGGGTTTTCTGGATACCTGATAACTGTAGCAGAGCTGCAATGCGAACGTGCTATGCTCCTACGGGTCCGATTCGGGGCAAAGCATCCGTCCCGTTTTCAATCGAAGGAGGTGCGGGATGGGAGAAGACAGGGCGCGCGTGCGCCGCGGCATCGTTATGACGCTTCTGGGCGGCACGCTCTGGGGCATCAACGGAACCGTCGCCAAGTACCTCATGAGCACCTACGCCATCGACCCCCTCTGGTTCGCCTGCATGCGCGAGCTCCTGGGATGCTGGTTCTTCCTCGTCCCCGCGTGGCTGGGGAGCCGCGAGGTGCTCGTGGACGCCGTCTCGCGCCCCAAGAACCTCCTCTGGATCTACGGCGTGGGCCTCTCGGCCATCCTGTTCTCGCAGATCTCGTACCTGCAGGCGATCTTCTGGACCAACTCCGCCACGGCGACCATCATCCAGAGCCTGGGCATGCTGCTCGTGATGGGCTACGTCTGCATCGTCGGCAGGCGCATCCCGCGCAAGCGCGAGGTGCTGGGCATCGCCTGCGCCCTCGTCGGCACCTACCTCGTGGCGACGGGCGGAAAGCCCGGCCAGCTCGCGCTCCCCGCCGCGGGCGCCATCTGGGGCATCTTGCTCGCCGTGTCGTCGGCGTGCCTCTCCATCGTGCCCAAGCGCGCCATGGAGCGCTGGAACAACCTCGTGGTGAACGGCCTCGCCTTCCTGCTGTCGGGGGCGACGCTCGCGATCTTCGTGCGCCCGTGGGAGAACATGCCCGCGCTCGACGCTGCCGGCATCGCGCTCTTCGCGTTCTGCATCGTGTTCGGGACGTTCGGCGCCTACGGCCTCTTCACGCAGGGCGTCAAGGATGCGGGGTCCATGCGCGCGGCATTGCTCGGCACCTCCGAGCCCATCACGGCGACCATCGCCACCACGCTCTGGCTGCATACCGAGTTCTCGATCGCGGAGCTCGCGGGCTTCGCGCTCGTGCTCGCCATGGTGTTCCTCACCGCGGGAAACGACGAGGGCTAGGACCTGCGCCTACGCGGCGACCTTCGCGATGTTGACGAAGTGGTCGGCCGCCCTCTCCACATCGGTCGAGAGCGAGAGGTAGCGGATCGCGGCCTCGGCGGGGCAGGTGCCGTCGGTGATCCTGCTGATGTAGTTGCCGGCCATCTGCTCGGCAAGCTCGTTCATGCGGTCCTCGAGCTCGAACGCCCGCGCCTGCGCGTTGCGGTCCCCATACAGGTAGGCCTCTTTGACCTCGGCGAACAGGCTGTTCACGAGGGATTCCGCATCCTCGATCTCGGAGATGCCCTTGTCCGAGAACCGCACATCCGCCGCCTTGAGCGCATCCGCGTACTCGACGATGTTCACGGCGTAGTCGCCCACGCGCTCGAGGTCCGAGATCGTGTGGTACGCCTTCGAGAGGTACGTATGGTCCGTCTCGTTGAGCTTCGACCTGAGCAGCCTGGTCATGTAGACCGAGAGCTCCCGGTTGAGGCTGTTGAGCAGGTCCTCGGTCTCCTCGAAGCGCTGGCGCTCGGAGAAGTCCAGCGAGGTCGCGATATGGAGCGAGCGGTTGAGGTTCTCGAGCGCGATATCGGCCATGCGGGCGATCTCGGCCTTGACCTGGGCGACGGCGATGACGGGGGTCGCGAGCATGTTCACGTCGGCATAGCGCAGGTGCGTGGCGGCGGGGAGGTCCTCCTCGGCGGCGCCGCCCTCGGGGACGAGGCGGGTGACGAAGGCCACGATCGCGTCGGTGAGCGGGTACGCCACGATGACGGCGACCACGTTGAAGACGGTGTGGAACACGGCGAGCTGCGTCTGCGGTGCGCCGGGGAAGGCATCTCCGAAGATGGAGCCCAGCGAGACGGCGCCTGCGGAGAGCATCCTGATCACCTGGCCGATGATGACGAACAGGATCACGCCGCCGATGTTGAACAGCAGGTGGATGGCGGCGGTGCGCTTGGCGTTGGCGCCGCTCGTGACGCTCGCGATGACCGAGACCACGCACGAGCCGATGTTGGAGCCCATGGTCAGGAAGATGCCCTGGTCGAGCGTGATGAGGCCGGCGACGAGCATGGTGATCGCGACGGACGTCATGACCGAGGAGCTCTGGATGATGGCGGTGAGGATGGCGCCGGTGAGGATGAGCAGCGCGCCGTTCTTGATCGATGCGAGGAAGGTGCGGACGGCCTCGAGCTGGGCGAATCCCTCCATCGAGCTGCTCATCATCGAGAGGCCGATGAACAGCATGCCGAATCCCGTGATGATGCCGCCGATCGTCTTGATCTTGTCGCTCTTGGCCTTCTGCGCCATGAGCGCGCCAAGGCAGGTGAACGCCGAGAAGATCACGGTGGTCGAGATGGCGTCGGAGCCCACGAGTCCCAGCGCGACGATGTGCGCGGTGATGGTGGTGCCGATGTTGGCGCCGAAGACCACCGTGGCGGCCTGCGCGAGCGTCATGATGCCGGCATTCACGAAGCCGATGACCATGACCGTGGTGGCGCCGGAGCTCTGGATGGCCGCGGTGCCCACGGCGCCGATGGCCACGCCGAGGAGCTTGCTCTTGGAAGCGCTGGCAAAGAGGGCGCGCAGCTTGTCGCTGCCGATGGACTCGAGGTTGTCGCTCATCATCTTGCATGCGATGAGGAAGATGCCGATTCCGGCAAGAAGGGATAGCGCCGACGTGGCGGCGAAGAGGATATCCATCTCAGGTCTCCGAATCAGGTGGGGTATGTGGTTGTGGGTGCATACGGGCGCGCTACGAGGCGAGCGCGGGAGTCGTCAGGCGGTACATGTGGGGCTTGCTGCTCCTTCCAGTCGGTTTGCAGCAAAAAAACGAGACCGTTGCTGCAAGCTGTCATGCGGCAAAAGTCTCGCTTCTTAGAACATACCCCGGGGATCATCAGATCCCGTACTGACGAAAGTATGTTACGCACGGGTGCGCAAGCTACTCCCTTTTTCGAGTAACAAGCTTACAGGAAAAGGGTCGGAAAATTTGACTTGAAAGTCAGTTTTCGGCAAGCGGCGAGGAGCGGCCTAGAGCTGGTCTGTGGGCCAGACCTGGAGCATGTAGTACGCCGTGAGCGAATACCATGCGTCGCCGGGCGGGCAGTAGCGCGCCGCCGCTGCGTAGGTGAGCGTGTAGCCGTATCCGTTGGCAAGGCCCGCGACATGCGCGCGGATGCTGCTATCCCAGTCGGAGCCGAGATAGGCGAACCAGCCCCAGGCGTTGTAGGGCTCGAAGCAGTAGTAGCCCTTGGAGCTCTCGACGGCGGCGATGGCGGGCGACCAGCGCGGGTCAACGCCGTAATCCCATGCGGCCTCGGCGAAGGCGTAGCCGTAGCCCGAGAGGGGGGAGCCGGCGAGGAAGCTGTCGATACGCGCCGACCACACCTGCACGTAGTAGTCGCGCGTGGTGACGACGGGATCGGTCTCGACGGTGCCGGAGTCGTCGCCCTCGTCGGTGGTCGAGCTGCCGCCGCCGGTTGCGCCGGTATCGGCCGAGGGCGGGACCTCGACGGCGGTCTCCTGGCCGGAGGCGTTGGTGAAGGTCTCCTGCTTGGCGGCCTCCTCGATGGCGCGCTCGCGCTCGGCACGCTCCGCCTCCTCCTGGGCGAGGATCGCGGCCTGGAGCTCCTCGCGCGCGGCGATGGCGGCGTCGAGCTCCTCCTGCGCGGCGGCGCGCTCGGCCTCGGCGAGGGCCATGTCCTCGGCGAGCTTCTGGCGCGTGGCGGTGAGCTCGGCGTCGAGGTCGATCAGCGCCTGGAGCTCGTTGTTGTTGCGCGACTGGATGATATCGAGGTACTGGATGGTGGCCAGCATGTCGTAGAAGCTGTCGGCGGAGAGGACCATCTCGATGAGGCCCGGCGCGTCGCGGGAGATGCGGTACTGCCAGCGGATGGAATCGCTCGTGCGCTGGCGCTGGCCGGGGAGGATGGCCTCGATCTCGGCGATGCGCTCCTCGTTGGCCGCGATCTCGGCCTCGAGCTCCTCGATATGCTTGACGGTGGTGTCGTATTCATCGCTGCAGCGTACGACCTCGGCCTGAAGCTCCGACATGGTCGCCGCCTGGGCGCGGACGGGCATGAGGAGGCACGCCCCAAACACCGCAGCAGCCAGCGCGAGTGTTTGGAGGAGTCTGCTATGTCTTGGATGTCTCACCAAGCTGTTTCCCCTGAGCGTCGTACAGCACATGCCGTACTACTTTACCGTAGATTCGCGTTTTTCACGTTTCTTCCACGATTAGAGGGCGTTGATGGTGTGAATGTGCGTTAGGACTTTCAAGGTTATCATGTGTAGATAGATGTGTCATGGAGAAGTTCGGCGGGAGGCGCGAGTTGGACATCATCGAGTTGCTCAAAGCTGCTTTGTACGGTCTCGTGGAGGGCATCACCGAGTGGCTCCCCATCTCGTCCACCGGCCATATGCTGCTGCTCGACCAGTTCGTGAAGCTGAACGTCTCCGATGCCTTCTGGACGATGTTCCTCGTGGTCATCCAGCTCGGCGCGATCCTCGCGGTGGTGGTGCTCTACTTCGGGCGCCTGAATCCCTTCTCGTTCAAGAAGACGCCCGAGGAGCGCAAGGCCACCTGGGCGCTCTGGGGCAAGATCGTGGTCGCGTGCATCCCCGCCGCCGCGGTGGGCATCCCGCTCGACGACTGGATGGACGAGCATCTCTCGGGCCCGTTCGTCATCGCCGCGGCGCTCATCGTGTACGGCATCGTCTTCATCGTGCTCGAGAACAGGCGCAATGCCCGCGCGGCCGCCCTGCCCGCGGGCCGTCACTTCGCCAACGCGTCGGCGCAGGCGGGTGCCGACGCCCTCGCCACCACGCAGACCCTCGAGGACCTCTCGTGGAAGACCGCTATCGGCATCGGCCTCTTCCAGGTGCTCTCGCTCGTGCCCGGCACCTCGCGCTCCGGCTCCACGATCATCGGCGGCCTCGCCCTGGGCTGCGCGCGACCCGTCGCCGCGGAGTTCACGTTCTTCCTGGCGATCCCCGTCATGTTCGGCGCGTCGCTGCTGCGCCTCGTGAAGTACTTCGTGGGCGGCGGCACCTTCGTGGCCTCCGAGTTCGCGATCCTCGGCGTGGGCTCAGCCGTGGCCTTCATCGTGTCGCTCATCGCCATCAAGTTCCTCGTGGGCTTCGTCCGCAAGCACGACTTCAAGCCGTTCGGCGTCTACCGCATCATCCTCGGCGCCGCGGTTATCGCGTACTTCGTCGGCATGCCGTTCGTGCAGTCGCTCATCTGATCCGGCACACTACCTGCGGTCCCGCATCCTGCGTGTTTGTTTCCCATGCATGACATGATGGGCGGTCTCCTTGTGCATATCCGAGCTGCCAGCTAGGATATTATTCAGGAGAGGGACCGCCGGTCCCGAGTATTGACGGCACGTTTCAACTGGTTGCTTAACCGTTTGGACGCATTCTGTAGACGGTACAATCCACGTGTCCCTTATCTTTGGAAGGAAGGAACGTACGATGAACAACATGAACATCAGCAGGCGCTCGCTCCTCGCGCTCGGCCTCAACGGCGCTGCCGTGCTCGCCCTCGCCGGTTGCGGCGGTGGCGGCGAGGCCCCCGCTCCCGCGCCCGCTCCCGACGGCGGCGAGGCTGCGTCCGACACCGCCCTCGACGCCGAGGCCTTCGACGCGTGCGTCGCCTCCGGCCCCGTCGCCCCCTCCTCCGACATCATGGCCAGCGAGTGGGCGAGCAAGGTCCACGCAGCCGGCAAGCTGCGCGTGGGCGGCGTCGAGACCTCGACGCTCTTCTCGCAGCTCAACGAGGTCGACGGCCATCACCGCGGCTTCGACGCGGGCCTCTGGCAGCTGCTCGCCTTCTACATCCTGGGCGACCCCTCCGCGTACGAGCTCACCCTCGTCCAGTCCTCCACCCGCGAGTCGGTCCTGCAGAACGACACGGTCGACGCCGTGTTCGCGACCTACACCATCACCGACAAGCGCAAGGAGCTCATCTCCTTCGCCGGCCCCTACTACGTGGGCCATCAGGGCATCCTCGTCAAGGCCGACAACACCGACATCAACGATGTCGCCGACCTCGCCGGCAAGATCGTGGGCGTCCAGGAGGGCTCCAACGGCCGCGCCGTCCTCGAGGAGTACGCTCCCGACGCGGGCGAGGTCCAGGAGCTCGGCACCGATGAGGAGCTGCGCCGCGCCCTCGAGCAGGGCCGCATCGACGCCTACGTCGTCGACGCCACCCTCCACATGGGCAGCATCATCGAGAACCCCGGCAAGTACCGCCTCGCCGCCGAGTTCGGCCCCGAGGATCCCCTGGGCATCGGCCTGCCGCTCAACTCCGACGGCGTCGCGTTCGTGAACAACTTCCTCGCCGAGATCGAGAGCACGGGCAAGTGGACCGAGCTCTACAACATCTGCCTCGGCAAGCGCATCGGCCAGGACCAGGCTCCCGAGCCTCCTGCGATTCAGGCATAATCGGGGATAACCGAACGGGAGCCGCGCGCAAGCGGCGACTCTACAGCAACGAGTCCGGGCTCCGCACGTCGGTGCGGGGCCCGCTCTGGTAAAGGAGGTGCATATGGGAGTTGCAGAGGTGTTCACCGAGTTCGGCGACATCTACCTCCAGTCGGTCCTCTCGACCTGGCTCATGACGGCGGTCTGCTTCGCGGGTGGCCTGCTCCTGGGCATCGTGGCCACGGTGATGAGGGTCTCGCCCTTGAAGCCGCTCCGCGTGGTGGGCGACGTCTACGTGCAGCTGTTCCGCAACATCCCCACGGTGTCGCTGCTCGTGATCTTCGTCTACGCGCTGCCGTACCTGGGTGCGACGCTGCCGTACCGCACCTGCCTGATCGCCTGCGTGATCCTCATCGTCTCGGCGTTCGCCTCCGAGAACTTCATGAGCGGCATCAACGCCATCGGCGTGGGCCAGATCGAGGCCGCGCGCTCCATCGGATTGTCGTTCACCCAGATCATCCGCCATGTGGTCATCCCGCAGTCGCTGCGCACCACGGTGCTGCCCATGACCAACCTGCTCATCGCGACGCTTCTGACCACCGCGATGGGATCGCAGGTGCCCCTCAAGCCGCCCGAGCTCACCGGCATGGTGAACTACGTCAACTCGCGCTCGGTGGCGGGCATCTCCGCGTTCGTGGTCTCGGCAATCTGCTACGCGGGCACCTCGGTGGTGCTGGGATTCCTCGGCAACCTTCTCGATAAGAAGGTGAGGATCATCCGATGAGCGCCAACGTCGTCTCCATGCGGGACGCCCTCTACGAGGCTCCCGGCCCCAAGACCCGCCGCCGCGTCAAGATCGGCACGGCCGTCTCCATCGTTGCCCTGATCGCGCTGCTCGCGTTCGTCATCAGGCAGTTCTACATCAACGACCAGCTCAACCCGCGCTACTGGAGCTTCTTCGCGCGCTGGACCACCTGGCGCTTCCTGCTCACCGGCTTCCTGGGGACGTTGCGCGTGGCCTTCACGGCGGGCATCATCGCCATGGCGCTGGGACTGCTCCTCATGCTGGGGCGCATCAGCTCCGTAAAGCCCCTCTCGGCCGTCTGCCATGTGATCACCGACCTCTTCCGCAGCCTGCCGAGCCTGCTGCTGATCTACTTCTTCTTCCTGGTCATTCCCAAGTACGGCCTCAAGATGCCGTCGTTCTGGATGATCACGGTGCCCGTGGCCCTGGCGGCGTCGGGCGTTCTCGCCGAGGTCTTCCGCGCGGGCGTCAACGCCGTGCCCAAGGGGCAGACCGAGGCCGCCATGTCGCTCGGCATGACGCACGGCAAGATCATGGCCAAGATCGTGCTGCCGCAGGCGCTGCGCATCGTCGTGCCCAGCCTCATCTCGCAGCTCGTCGTCGTGGTCAAGGACACCACCGTGGCCTACGTCGTGAGCTACCCCGACCTCATGCAGAACGCGCGCGTGCTCATCTCGAACTACGACGCGCTCGTCTCGATGTACTTCGTGGTGGCGCTCATCTACATCGCCATCAACTATGCGACCAACCGGTTCTCGATCTACCTGGCGCACCGCTCGGGCACCAAGGTGATCTCGCGTACCGAGGAGAACCCCGTCTAAGGAGGAGCCGTCCATGGCAGAGGAATATGCGGGCCCCATCATCCAGATGCGCCACGTCGACAAGCACTTCGGGCAGCTCCACGTGCTCAAGGACATCAACCTCGAGGTCGCCAAGGGCGAGGTCGTGGTGCTGATCGGACCGTCGGGTTCGGGCAAGTCCACGCTGTGCCGCACCATCAACCGCCTCGAGACCATCGATTCCGGCGAGATCCTGTTCCAGGGCGTCAAGCTGCCCGAGGAGGGCAAGGAGCTCGCCGCGCTGCGCGCCGAGATCGGCATGGTGTTCCAGAGCTTCAACCTCTTCGCGCACAAGACCATCCTCGACAACGTCACGATGGGTCCCGTCGAGGTGCTGCACCGTCCCCGCAAGGAGGCGGAGGCCGAGGCCATGGAGCTGCTCGCGCGCGTGGGCGTGGCCGAGCAGGCCGCCAAGGTGCCCGCGCAGCTCTCGGGCGGCCAGCAGCAGCGCGTGGCCATCGCGCGCAGCCTCGCCATGCACCCCAAGGCCATGCTCTTCGACGAGCCCACCTCGGCGCTCGACCCCGAGATGATCAACGAGGTCCTCGACGTCATGGTCGAGCTTGCGAGGCAGGGCATGACGATGGTCGTGGTCACGCACGAGATGAACTTCGCGCGCCGCGTCGCGAACCGCGTGGTCTTCATGGCCGACGGCCAGATCGTGGAGCAGAACACGCCCGACGAGTTCTTCGACCACCCGCAGAGCGAGCGCGCCAAGGACTTCCTCGACTCCATCAAAGGCCACTAGCCTGTAAGATATCAACTATGAAGGCACCGCTCAGATACCAGGTCACCGCGCATGGCTGCGGTCCCACCTCGTTCGTGAACGCCCTCTCGTCGCTCTTCGCGGTCGAGGAGCTCCCGCCCGAGGTGGTGGGGCATGTCTATTCGGTGACGCTCGACCGCTACATCGGGCCCGATGCGGTGCGCGGCGGCACCTCGGGCGCATGCCTCGCCTATCTCGTCTGGTGGCTCAACGACTACGCCGAGCGCGCGGGATTCCCCGTTCGCGCACAGGCGCTCGCCGGCGACGAGGTGAGCCTTGCCGAGGGTTCCGCGATCGCGCAGGCTGTCGCCCAAGGCGCCGTGGCCGTGGTGGAATGCTGCCTCGGCTACGACCACTACGTGCTGGTCACGGGTATCGACGGCGATACGGTCGAGGTGTTCGACCCGTGGTACTGCGAGCTTCCGCCCGTGTTCGAGGGTCTGGGCGAGATCCGCTGCGTGGGCGTGACGCCGGTGGACGACCGGCCCTTCTCGTGCAACCGCCTCGTGGAGCGCTGGGTGTTCGAGGAGCCGCAGGGCACCGCGTACTCGCTCAACGCGATGTGCGGCCGCGATGCGGTG
>CAMOLV010000032.1 GCA_946619045.1 uncultured Coriobacteriales bacterium
GAGCTCAGCCCCGTCTCTCCTCCCGAGGTGCTCACAACCTCTATGAGCCCGTTTTTCCACTCAATCGCAATCTCCATTTCCTCACCTCTCCTCGATTTCGGTGGGAGCTATCTCGGGCATCCTCGCCGCCTGCACGGCCTGCTGCTGCGCCTTCGGTGCGCCACCGCCCGAGGAGGACCCCCTGCGCTTGCGGAACTCTCCGTCGATGCGCTGCCTGTGCTCGGGAAGGTGCCCGAGGCTCCTCGCGAGCCTCCACGAGGCCCGCAGCCGTTCCCGCTCATCCTTCGGCATCGGCCCGACCGATGCGGCATGAAAGTCGTCCATCGAGCGGATGTCGAGCTCCTCGCAGAGGTCGAGCATACCCGCCACGTCCCCGACCGTGTACCTGCGGCCGTCGATCACACCGAGGATGGAGGGCGCAGTTCCTCCTGCAGCCGCCATGGGGGCGAGCGCCGCCCGCATGCGCTCCGCAGCCTCGAAGCTGATCTTCGGCTTGCCAGACGAGCGCTCCCTGGCGAGCCAGCGTTCGATGCCGTACCTCGAGTAATCCGATCCCAGCTTCTTGCCTGATACCTGGCGGGTTTCCCGGGCGTCCAGCGAGAAGACCCAGTCGCCCCGCTTGTTCTCGCGGACCGTCAGGCCGAGCGCGGAGCAGCTTTCGAGGAACTCCGATTCGGTCCTCGAGAGCTTCACCGCGCAGACCATCCGTTGCCGGATGTCCTCCTTCCAGGAGTAGCCGCCCTCTGCGATGATGGCGAGCTCCTCGCGCGTCCTCGCGTTCCTCCCAGCCCTCTTCGGCGCCTTTGCGTGGGCCTTCTCATCCGCATTCCTGTCAGTCCCCGCAAACGCTCTCAGGCCGAGCTCCGCAGCCATCTTCTGCAGGTCGTCATTCATCCGCCTCAGCTGCCCGGACCTCATCTTGGCCGAGACCCTCTCCCCGCTCACCACGTTCGTGTTGTTGACGACGAGATGGGCATGCGGGATGTTGCCGCGGTTATCGTCGTGATAGTAGATCGCCACCTGGTAGCCGCCGAAGTATTTCCGCGCCCATGTGGTCGCGAGCTTCTGGAGGGTTGCCAGGTCGACATCATCCCTGGGGTCCGGGGAGATGATGATGTGCTCGAAGGTCCTCGGAGCGGCATTTCCATGCACGCTGTCAGCTCTGCCGTTGCCCGCATCCAACCGCAGGTCGTCCATCTGCTTCCAAACCGGGCGCCCATCCGGGTCCACCTCCTCGCAGTTGATGTAGTCGGAGGCAATGGCGCGGCCCCCGCGCGTGAGGTAGGCGATGCAGCCTCTCACCGACGGGGACCTGCCGTCTTTAATCTTGAGCTCGGGCATGGTGCCACCCCCTGTCGATCTTGACGAGGGTGTCTACCGAGAGCGCGTCCCTGAACCTTCTGTCGAGCTCCCGGTTCTCATCGAGAAGGACGCCCAGGATGTTCCTGACCTCCTTGAGCGTACGGGAGAACTCGGCCATCTCCTCGGAATCATCTCTCCCCTGCCTCAAGTAGGGACCCAGGGTCCTCACGAGGGTGTTGCACGCTTTGGCCGCTTGGTTGAGGTTCACCCCGTGGATGCGGAACTCCATGAGGAGCCTCCGCCATGTCTCCGCATCGATGTAGCGAAGCGATGAGATGGGATTGTCCGGATCGACCGGCGTCAACGACATGGCCTCGAGGACGTAGCGGACGTAATCGCTCCTCGTCATGCCAAGCTCATCGACCATGCGGTCTAGCGAATCGGATTCTTCAGGAGTCAGATAGATATGCAGCTGCATGCTGCGCCTCGCAGCGGAACTGCCCATAGGGCTCCAATCTCTCGTACGGACGGCACGCATAAGGTGGAAGAGGTGCCGCATCTACTCCATTGTAAACTCCAAGGGGCCGCGGGGGCTCCCCCGCGCAATCCCCGCCGCACAGCGGCACGGGGTTGCAGCCAATTCCGTTCCCCCGAGCATCTCAGGGGGGATAACGAGCCGCCAGGCGAGGCGCGCCTAGTACCGATTTCCCATGGGGTAGTACTACTTTTTCATGGGGAGGTACTAGTCGCGCGGGACTTGCTGCACTCATATGACGAGTGCTTCATCACAGAAGATTTCCTGTATTCTTGGCATCATTAACCCAGAGATAAATGTAATATGTCATCATAAAACAGGGATAGGCCTTTGCACCCAAGGAGAGTACGCGATGAGTTCCCAACCCGACCTGCTCTATGCCCAAATCGAGCACAATCTTCGTCAGAGAATCATCTCAGGCGACCTTTCGATTGGCGAGAAGATCCCCACAGAGATCGAACTCTGCGAGAAATACTCGGTGAGCCGCATCACCGTTCGTAGGGCCATCCAGAATCTTGTCGACGAGGGCATCCTCTACCGCCTGCGCGGGCGTGGCACGTATGTCTCGGCGCCGAAGCGCGAGATCCGCAAGGGCACGAAGAGTCACTTTGGCTATCACGCTTTTTCTGAAAACGGCGCTTCTCCCTGCAGAATCATCGAAAAGCGCATCCTCTCTGCCGACGAGAAAATCGCACGAAAGCTCGAGTTGAACCCCGGCGCCGAAATCCAGCTCGTCAAACGCATCATGTTCGAAGACAACCTGCCCATCGGCATAGACGAGGTCTATATCCCTACGTCGGTCATTCCCGACTTCCTCGACACCATGCACGAGGACGTGCACCTCTACGAGCTACTCGAGAACCACTACGCCATCCAGGTGGGCGTGGAGGAGCTCAAGATCGATGTGGCCATCGCCCGCGAGGACGAGGCCAAGCTGCTCTCATGTATAAACGGAGCGCCGCTCTTCCTGCTTGACAAGACCATGCGCTCCAAAGACGGCACCCTCGTGCACTACTCGCGTTCGCTCCTCCGCGGCGACCGTGCGAGCTTTGTCTTCTCCATCCAGGACGGCCGCATCCTCGAGGGTTGATTCCGCAAACAACGGCAATGCAGAGGCGGGGACGGTGAAGAGGGGCCGTCCCCGCCTGATATTCCCCCATAGGGAGGTTATGGGGCTTATCCGAGCGCAGACATTCCCAGCGCGTTCGCTGCGCGCATGAGGCTGACCACACCGGCGACATCATGGATGTCCGCAGGGCTTGCCGACCATGATTCCGCTGCCAGAGCCGCCTCGGCAATCTTCTCGAGATCCTCCTGCGAGGGATCGAGACCGAGCGCCTCGAAGGTGATGGGGAGCCCGCAGGCAACGCACAGATCGAGCACGCGGCTGATTTCATCATCTGGATAGTCTTCTGCGATGAGCAGGCACAACGTGCCAAACGCAACGCGCTCTCCGTGCATCGCGCGTTCTCCCTCGGGGATGGCGGTGATCGCGTTGCCGATAGCATGCGCTATGGAGCACCCCACGTTCTCGAAACCTATGCCGGAGAGCAGGACATTGGCCTCGACCACGTTCTCGAAAGCGGGAATCGGCTCCTTGACGTCGCAGGCGATAAGTGCCGCGGGACCATCGCGAAAGAGCGTATCGGCACATGCACGCGCAATCGCGCGACCGGCAAGGGTCGCCCTTCCCTGCTCGGTATCGCACCACACGTAGTTGGCGTGGCCCATGCGCTCGTTCGAGAGACCCTCGTAGTAGGTGGAGAGCGCGTCCCCGATTCCCGCAACGAGGAATCTGCGCGGAGCGGCTGAGATGACCTTCGTATCCACGAGCACGAGGTCGGGATTGGCCCGATGGATGACGATCTCGTTCATCTCCCCCTCGTCGGAATAGAGGATCGACATGGCGCTCGTGGGTGCATCGGTGGATGCGATGGTGGGGCACACGACCAGCGCGATGCGCCTCTCCGAAGCGATCATCTTGGCAACGTCGATGACCTTCCCTCCGCCCACGGCGATGATGACATCAGCAGAGCCGATGCGCGCGGAAACCTCCTCGATGGACCGGTGGCTGATCTCCCCCTCGAAGAGCACGGTCTGGTAGGCGCCATCCTCGTACCCCGCATAGAGAACGGGCGCGAGCAGGCCCTGCACGAACGAATCGACGAGGAACAGGTGGTTTGGGCCGAACCTGTCGGCATAGCGGCGCACGTCCGCGAGCACCCCAGGTCCTTGGATGTAATGGCCCACCGAGCCCCAGCTACGCATTGCGAACACCTCTTTCCTGACACGCCATGGACTTGAGCATGGCGAGATCGACGGTTACATTCTGGGCACCTGCCATGAGCGCGCGCTCCACATCGCCCGGGGTCTTGAGCGATGCCGCGCACACCATGCAATCGATGCCGTGCTTGTCGAACGCCTGCCTGATGGCACGCACGACGCCGATGCCGTCGCCGCCGCGCTTATCGAGGCGGCTCACATACACGGCGACGCAGACCGCCCCGGCTGCGGCGGCGAGAAGCGCCTGGTTCACATCGAACACCGCCGTGCACGATGCCCTGATGCCGAGATTCTTGAGGTCCGGGATGGCCTTGTACCCCTCGGGGCAGGCGGGGATCTTCACGAGCGTGTTGCCGGGAATCTCGCGAACGATGCGCCGTGCATCCTCCACCATCTCCCCGCTGGTATCTCCCAGCACCTCGAGGTAGAACGGCACCTCGTCACCGATGGCGGCGCGTATCTCACGCGAACGGGAGAGGAAGGTCGCACGGCCACCCGCAAGATCCTTCGCGGCGACCGAGGGATTGTCGGCATAGCAGTTGACGGGGAAGAGCGCCGAGGCCTCTCGAATCTCATCGATGTCGAACGTTACCAGGCAGAATTCGAGCATGGAGGTTCCTCCTTCAAAGGTTGGCCCCGTCCTCGGAGGGTGCGGACGGGGCCTTACCGGAGGGGATGTGCGGTTCTTAGGAAACCATGTTGGCGATGCGGACGCCGACGCCGAACAGGCCTTCCCAGTCGGATTTGAACGTCTCGAGCGTTCCTGCCGTCATGGGATGCACGGCCATCTGCTCGAGAAGATCGAGGTTGAGGGCGATGTTGTCGGCACCAGCCTCGATGGCGCGCTCCACTTCGCCCGCGCTCTTGATGGAGGCAGCGCTCACGATGCAGTCGATGCCGTGATCGAGGAACGCCTGCTTGATGCGGCGGACGGTCTCGATGCCGTTGCCGCCGTTGCGGTCGAGCCTGCTCACGTACACTGCCACGTACTCTGCGCCTGCAAGGGCAGCGAGCATGGCCTGGTTGAACGTGTAGACCGCCGTGCACGAGGTGCGGATTCCCTCGGCCTTGAGCGCGGCGATGGCCTTGTAGCCCTCGGGACAGGCGGGAATCTTCACGAGCGTGTTGCCGGTAACGGCTGCGACCATGGCGCGGGCATCCTCCACGAGCTCCTCGGCCGTATCGCCCATGGCCTCGAGGAAGAAGGGCATCTCGTCGCCGATGACCTCGCGGATGTCGCGGGCGTTCTGGATGAACGACTTTCCCGTGCCCTTGAGGCAATTGACCGCGATGGTCGGGTTCATGCTGTAGCAACCCAGAGGGTAAACCTTGCTGGCGGCCTTCACCATCTCGAGGTCGCCGGTGTCGAGGCAGAATTCAAGCATGCTCCACCCCTAACCGAAGATTCCGAGCAGGCCGGCGACGACGCCGATGACCATGATGCCGATGATCTGCGTGAGCACGGGCACGCCCTTCTTGTTGAGCGCGTAGAGCGCACCGAGAGCGCACACGGGAAGCAGGCGCGGGAAGATGGAGTCGAAGGTCTCCTGAAGGGAGAACATCGTGCCGTTGATATCGAACGCGATGGGCGTGGTGAGGCCCACGTTGGTCGCCACCATGGCGCCGATCACCATGAGTCCCACGATAGAGAGCGCGGTAGTGAGCTTGTGCATAACGTCGGCGTCGGAGATCTTCCCGATGATGTTGGCGCCGAGGCCGTAGCCGTACTTCACGCCGAACCAGCGGAGGGCGATGGTGGGAATGTTGTAGATGAGCAGGAAGAGCAGGGGGCCTGCAAGCGAACCGCTCATGCAGAGGCCCGCGGCGATGCCGGTGGCGATGATGCGCAGCGTACCCGCGATGAGGGAGTCGCCGATGCCTGCAAGCGGTCCCATGAGCGCGACCTTCATGGAGGAGATGGACGAGGTATCGAATTCCTCGTTGTTTGCGTTCTCCTCCTCCATAGCGGCGGAGATGCCGGCGATGAGGGGCTGCATGGTGGTCTGGCAGTTGTAGAACTCGAGATGGCGCTTGTATGCGGCGATACGGTCCTCGCGGTTGTCGTAGAGCTTCTTGATGGTGGGGATCATCGCGAATGCGAAAGCCATGTGCTGCTGACGCTCGAAGTGCCAGGCGTGGCTCGTGGTGAAGGTGCGCCAGAAGATGCTGTTGAGCTCTTTCTGGGTAAGCTTCTTCTCATTAGAACTCGTTGTCATCGTCAACCTCCGCAGCTACGATCTGGGAATCCTTGGGAATGAAGATATGGGCCATGTACAGCACGCCGACGATCACGAGGGCGAAGCAGACGATGCCCAGGGTGGGGACGCCGAGGTAGGCAGCCAGCAGGAAGCCCAGCAGCAGGAAGACTGCGGTATCCTTGGATGCGATCATGGTGATGAGCTGCGCAAAACCGACGGCGGGAAGGATGCCGGTGGCGATGGCGATGCCGGTGGTGAGCCAGGTAGGAATGGCTGCCACGAAGGCCGAGACCGCGTCGCCGCCGAACATGAATGCCACGAAGGCGATCACGGCGAAGGTGGCATCGAAGATGAAGCCGTTGGCAAGGAAGATCATGGTGATGCCGCGGTCGTTGTCGTCCTCCGCAAAACGGTCCGCGGAACGGGCCATGATGGGCGTGATGACGCCGTAGAACAGGTTCACGATGAACGCCGAGAGCACGGCGGCGGGCATGGCGATGGTGACGGCGGTATCGATGCCGTTGCCCGTGGTGATGGCGAATGCGGTGCCGAGCACCGAGCCCACGATCATGTCGGGCGGAATGGAGGCGCCGATGGCCTGCATGCCCATGAACACGAGCTCGAGTGAGAAACCGATGATGGTGCCGGTTGCGGTGTCGCCGAGTGCGAGGCCGACCAGGGCCCCGAGGACGATCGGGCGACCGAGCATGGCGGTGCCGACGAAGTAGTCGGCCTTGCCGATGAACACGATGAGCCCTATGAGAAACGCTTGGAATGCCATTGCTTTTCCCTTTCTTGTTGAGCTGATTCCTACAGGTCGGATTCGGAGATGACGAGTTTCTTATCCTTTGCGACTTGCCTGACTTCCACCTCGATTCCGTCGCGAATGAGCCCGCGCACGAGCTTGCGCTCGTCGTCGTTCAGATGGACGGCGATTCCGAGCGACTTGGTGGTGTCCTCCTTCTTCTCAGTCCCGCCGAGGTTCAGCGAGCCGATGCCGCATGCACGCGCGATGCGCTCAGCATCCGCGACGCATCCCGCGACGATGAGAAGGTCGTACTTGTCGGTAACGCCGCTCGTGATGGCGGCAATCGAATCATCGACGCTCTTGATGACGAGCTTCACGCCCGAAGGCTTCGCAAGGCGCATGGTCTTCATCCGGATCTCGTCCTTCGCAACGGAATCCGAGACGACAAGGATGGCGTTGGCACCGAGCGTATGGCACCACGAGAACGCCACCTGGCCATGCAGCAGTCGATGGTCCACTCTCAGCAGTTTGATCATCGTTCCTCCCTCTAACGTGCGCTTTCAGCGCGGGTTATTTCACCGAGGCACTTCTCGAACAGCACCTTGGTCTCTTCCATGTAGATTGCGGGATCGCGGAAGCTCATGGGATGGACGTATTCCATCGAGAAGCCTCCCGCATAGTCATTTGCCGCGAAGACCGCAAGGTCAGCTGCCATGTCACGCGCTCCATGGCCCCAGGGCATATGGCCGGTGGGGGTTCCGTCGATGAAGTGGCAGTGCACAAGATCCCGACCGAACGCATCGAACCACTGGCCGATGGTCTCCCCCGCATTCCCCATTGCGCCGAAGTCCAGCGTGAACTTGAGGTTCTCTCGATTTACGCGGTCCTTGAGGGCTGCGATATCCGCGATGGTGGGGGCGACCTGGGAGGAGACGGTCCAGATGCTCTCGAGGGCCAACGTGATGCCGCGGGGGACGGCGTAGTCGGCAAGATGGGCGAGCATGGACGCGCTGCGGGTGCGGGCGTCTTCGACGGGCTCGTCGTAGTAGTTCCATCCCGGAGTCACCAGCACGAGGGGCGAGCCGACGAGCGCTGCAAGATCGATGACCCGCTCGAAATAGGCGCGGGTGTTGGCGATGAGGAGCTCTCCCCGTGCGGCGATGTTGTTCGGCTTGGGGTTGTTCTGCTCCCCGCAGATGCAGGCGAGCTTCACGCCATACTCCCCCATGAGCGCCTGCAGTCGGGCGGGATCCTCGCTGTACTGTGCATTGATGAGGAAGTGCTGCGGGCAGAGCCAGAGCTCTGCGGATGAGAAGCGATGCTCGGCGCAGGCTGCGAAGAACGCCTCGAGCTCGTAATAGCGCCAGTTGATGTTCATGGGATAGAGGCTGGCGGCGTCCATCTTAGAAATCCTCTGCTTCCTCGGCGGATGCGGCAAGATCGTTGCAGAGGAGGATGGCCTCGCGGCACTCCCCTATCGCCTCCTCGATATCCTGTGCAGCCAGCTCATCAGACGAGAGCAGCTGGATGAGCAGGGGCATGTTCATGCCGCATACGAGGAAGAACTCGTGGTCGGCAAGTGCTGCCATGAACTCGTTGTTCACCGAGCCGCCGAAGATGTCCGTCACCACGACGACCGTCTCACCAGGAGCAAACGTGGCAAGAAGGTCCTCAACCTGATCGTGAGCCGAGACGTCGGGATCGATGTAGGCGCAAAGGGTTTCGACATTGTCGAGCTGTCCGAGGATGATCTGGAGGGTATCCTTCATCCCTTCGGCGAGATGGCCATGTGACGCAAGAACGAAACGGGGCACTTGAACTCCTTTGTTATACGTTGTCCTATAACAATATCTGAGATGATAATATTACAACACATAACAAAGTCAAGCGATAATTTGTTCTATTTGTCTTATCTCAAATACTACGTTGTTGTCGTCACAGCGAGCTAATCTCACCAATCTCCTTTTCTAGCCCCTCTGTCAGGATTCTACGGACCGTATCGTTCTTCTGCATGCAGTGCCTCGCGGCGTAGAGCGCTATCGCCCTGTACGTCTCCTCGTCAATGGCGATGTTAATCGTCCTGGGGTACTGCTCCCTCGCCGCATCCCTCTTCACCGCGTGCCCTGCGAGAGCGCTCCTCCTGCCGAGCGCAGCCTCGAGCGGGTCGTCCTTGGCCATGTGATCCCCCTTATGCGTGTCATGGGCGTTATGCCCGAAACACCCGTCATGCCCGTAATGCCCGTTATGCCTGTTCGAGCCCGAGCGCCTCGAGATAGGCGGTGACGAGCTCGCGGTAGTCCGCCAGTACATCCGACCCCGGGGCGTAGTCGCCGAGGCTCTTCCCGTGCCGCTGCGCCTGCGCAGCGGCCGTGGCATGGCGCACGGGCGAGCCGAGGATCCTCGCGCCGCGCTCCTCGGCGAGCATCTCCACTACGACCCTGAGCTCCTTCGAGAGCCTGAGGCGCGCCTCCCAGTCGACGAGCGCGATGCCCACGAGGCCGATGCGGTGCCCTGCCACCTCGGCGAGGTCGCCGAGCACGTCGAGCACCGACCCTATTCCGGCGATGGAGCTGAGCCCGGCGGTCGTGGGGATGATGACGTCGTCCGCGGCGGCGAGGGCGTTGAGCGTCCTCACCTGGAGCGCCGGCGGCGTGTCGACGAGGATGAAGTCGTAGCGGCCCTGGATGGGCGCGAGCGCCCTGTCGAGGATCCTCTCGCGCCCGACGCGGGCGTTCAGTCGGTCGTCCGCGGCGTCGAGCCCCTCGTCAGCGGCGATGACGTCGCCGAACCCGCCGGCTTCCTGTATGCAGGCGGCGACTCCCGCCTCGGACGGCCTGGCCATCGCGAGGAGCTCACGGGTGCCGGGCCTCCCCTTGTCGGCGCCGACGTGGAGGCTGAGGTTGCCGGGCTGCGCGTCCATGTCGACCATGAGGACGCGGAAGCCCCTCGAAGTGAGCTCCGAGGCGAAGGCCTCGACGGTCGTCGACTTCGCCACCCCTCCCTTCTGGTTCGAGAACGCAACGATCCGCGCCATACGGGCTCCCTTCTCATGTTGCTCTCGCAAGTCCTGCGATTTGCACTGAATCCGTCGGGGGCATAACGCCCGTCATTCCCCTAACGGATGCGATGCCCATTACTTACCATGCACCGATCGGGGTAATTCGAACTGGCCCGCTATGGTCGGCTACGGCCTTCTGCGGCCATGGGGGCATCCGACCCGGCATGGCAGGGTTATCCCTAAGGAAGGCCTCTGGGTGGATGGATGCCACAATTGATGAAACGGTCGCCGAATCCGTCAGCAGAATGGCCCTGTCGCGCCCTTGGATTCGCGTGCTCTATGCCAAGACGATGCACCATTGCCCACATTGAACGTGTATGGGCTTACGCCTCCCGGCGCGTTTTCAGCACCCTTTCAGCACCCTTTTCAGCACCCTTAAGCAAAAAGGCCAGAGGCATTAGGCCTCTGACCTGCGAAAACAATGGAGCCGGGATCGGGACTCGAACCCGAGACCTACGCATTACGAGTGCGTCGCTC
>CAMOLV010000033.1 GCA_946619045.1 uncultured Coriobacteriales bacterium
GCGCAGGGATTCATCACGGGCGACCAGGCAACCGCCTACTACTCCATCGCCATCTCGATCGTCACGGTGATCGTCGCCGTCCTCGGCCCCATCTGCGGAGTGCTCGCCGACCATAAGGGCAGGAAGAAGGGCTTCTTCACCACCGCCGTCGCGCTCGGCGTCATCGGCTGCATCGCCAACGGCTTCGCCACGAGCTGGGTCGCCTTCATCGTGATCTACGTGCTCGCGCGCATCTTCTACCAGATGTCGCTCGTCATCTACGACTCGATGCTCAACGACGTCACCGTCGAGGAGCGCATGGACCAGGTCTCCTCCTACGGCTATGCCTGGGGCTACATCGGATCCTGCATCCCCTTCATCGTCGCGATGGTGGCCTACATCCTCTCCGGCGGCCTCTCCGAGGACCTCATGGTTTTCTCTCCGCAGGTGGGCAAGATCATCGGCTACTCCGTCACCGGCATCTGGTGGTTCGCCGTCACCGTGCCCCTGCTCAAGAACTACGAGCAGATCAACTACACCGACACCAAGCACGCCGTCGCCCAGGTGTTCTCCAAGATCGGCTCCACGCTCAAGAAGATCGCGACCCAGGATAAGAAGGTCCTGTTCTTCCTCATCGCCTTCTTCCTCTACATCGACGGCGTGGGCACCATCATCGACAACTGCATCAACATCGGCACCGACCTCGGCCTGCCCACCGTCGGCCAGGTCGTGTTCCTGCTCGCCACGCAGGTTGTGGCATTCGGCGGCTCGCTCGTCTTCGCGCGCCTCTCCAAGAAGTTCGACACCGCGACGCTCATCCTCGTCTGCATCGTCGGCTATTTCTGCGTCTGCCTGTACGCCCTCACCCTGCACACCCTCCTCGACTTCGGCATCCTCGCCTTCGGCGTCGGCTGCTTCCAGGGTTCGATCCAGTCGCTCTCCCGCAGCTACTTCTCGAAGATCATCCCGCCTGAGAGCTCGGGCGAGTACTTCGGCATCTACGACATCTTCTCCAAGGGCGCCTCGTTCCTCGGCTCCGCGGTCATCGCGTGGGTCAAGCTCGCCGGCGGCACCATCAACATCGCCGTCGCATCGCTCGCCGTCTTCTTCGCGCTCGGCTTCATCTTCCTGAAGCTCGCCGACAAGCAGACGTCGATGCGCAAGGGCTAGAACGCCAGGCTCCCGCTCCGAACACGAAACGGCCCCGGATCTCCGGGGCCGTTCTTTTATGACAGTAAACCTGTCCCCCTGGCAGGTTTTATGACAGGGGGACAGGTCTGTTGTCAGGTTTTCAGGCGAGGGTGTCGATGATGGCCTCCAGGCGCTCGGCCATCGTGTCGATCTGCTCGTAGCTCACCACAAGGGGCGGCAGGAAGCGCAGGATGGAGTCGCCGATATGGTTGAGCACGAGACCGGCCTCGAGGCCCTTCTCGACGAGCTCGTTTGCGATGGACACGTCGAACTGGGCACCGCGCAGGAGGCCGCGTCCGCGGACCTCGGTCACGTGGGGAAGCGCCTCGAGGCGGCGTGAGAGATGCTTGCCGGCGGCGATGACATGCTCGCCGATATCCTCGGAGACGAGCGCCTCGACGGTCGCACGGCCGGCAGCCGCTGCAAGCGCGTTGCCGCCGAACGTCGAGCCGTGGTCGCCCGGCTTCATGAGGTCCGCGATCTCGGCACGAGCCGCGACGGCGCCCATCGGGAAGCCGTCGGCGATGCCCTTGGCCATGCTCACGATATCGGCCTCGATGCCCGCGAGCTGATACGAGAACGGCGCGCCGGTGCGGAAGAAGCCGGTCTGGACCTCGTCGACGATGAGCGCGATGCCGCGGTCGTCGCAGAGCTCGCGGACCTGGCGCAGATAGTCGAAGTCGGCAGGCCAGACGCCGCCCTCTCCCTGGACGCACTCGAGCACGATGCCGCAGATGGCGTCGGCGCCATCCCCCGCCCCATCGACCGCAGCCACGAGGGCGTCGATGTCGTTGAGGGCGACGGACGAGAATCCCGGAGGATAGGGGCCGAAGCTCTGGTGGAACTTATCCTGGCCGGTAGCCGCCAGCGTGGCGAGCGTGCGGCCGTGGAAGCTCTTCTTGGCGGAGATGATGCCCGACGCGCCGCCGAGTTTGACCTCGCCCCAACGGCGGGCGAACTTGAAGGCGCCCTCGTTGGATTCTGCGCCGGAGTTGGAGAAGAACACCTTCCAATCGGTGCCCGTCGAACCCGTCACGTGCCCGAGCCCGTCGGTGGTCGTCGCCAGGAGCTGCGCGACGGCCTTGGCGAGCTCGCCGCGGTGCTCCTCGTGGAAGTAGTTGCTCGTCTGCCACACGCGGTCGATCTGGTCGTGCAGGGCGGACGCGACGGCGGGGTGGCGGTGCCCCAGCGACACGACGCCGATACCCGCGAGGAAGTCGAGGTAGCGCTTGCCCGCGCTGTCGACGAGCACGGCACCGTCGCCCTTCACGAACTCGACGCCGTAACGGCTGAACGTCGGCACGACATAGGCGGAATCGAGCGCGATTGCGCTTTCGAGCTTGGTATCTGCGTTCTGCATGGCTACTCCTCCTTGAGGAACATGGTCCCGATGCCGGAGTTCGTGAGGAACTCGAGCAGGATCGAATGCGGGGTGGTGCCGTTCAGGAAGTGCACGCGGCGCACGCCGCGCTCGAGCGCGTCTGCCGCGGAGGCGACCTTGGGGATCATGCCGCTCTCGAGCTCGCCCGATTCGATGAGCGCGTGCATCTCCTCGAGCGTCATGCGGCTGATGAGGCTGTCCTTGTCGGCGAAGTCGCGGAAGAGGCCGTCGACGTCGGAGAGGTACACGAGCTTGTCGGCGCCGAGCGCCTTGGCCATCTCGCTCGCGGCGAGGTCGGCGTTGACGTTGTAGGCACCGTCCGCACCCCAGCCGACGCTCGCGATGACGGGGATATAGCCGCCGTCGAGGATCTGCGACACCAGCTTGGTGTTGACCTTCTCGATCTTGCCGACGCGGCCGAGGTCGGGATTGGCCGCCACGCACTCGAAGGTGCGCGCATCGGAGCCCGAGATGCCCACGGCAAGCTCGCCGTATGCGTTGATCTGCGAGACGAGCATCTGGTTGACGTCGCCCACGAGCGCCATCTTGACGATCTCCATGGTGACATCGTCGGTGACGCGCAAGCCGTTCTTGAACTGGACGGGTGCGTCCAGACGCTTCATGAGGGAGTTGATGGCCTTGCCCCCGCCATGGACGAGCACCAGGCGCACGCCGACGCGGTGCATGAGGACGAGGTCCTTCACCACCTCGTTACAGAGCGCACGGTCCTCCATGGCGGCTCCGCCGTACTTCACGACGAAGGTCTTGCCGCTCATCTTGTTGATCCACGGAAGCGCCTCGGCGAGGATCGCGGCCTTCTCGGCTGCAGACTCGAGCTCTTCCCTGCTCCTCTTCTGAATCATGGGCTCCCCCAGCCTACGTGCGGTAATCGCCGTTGATGGTCACATATTCGTGCGTGAGGTCGCAGGTCCAGACGCGCGAGCAGAAGCTGCCGGCGCCGAGCGACATCACGATATCGATGGCGGGTTCCTCGAACCGCCTGAGCATCTCGTCCTCGTCCATGGGAAGGGGCAGGCCCGAGCGCAGGACCGGAACGCCCATGAGGTCGATGTCGCAGGCATACTGGTCGAATTGCACGCCGCACTTGCCCGCGGCCGCCGCGATCCTGCCCCAGTTGGCGTCGTGGCCGAAGATGGCGCACTTGACGAGCGGGGAATTGGCGATGGCGAACGCGGCGGTATCGGCATCCTCCTGGGACGCGGCGTTCACGACGTCGACGGTGACGAGCTTGGTAGCTCCCTCGCCGTCCGCGGCGATCATGCGCGCCAGGCTCTCGCAGACGCCGTGGATAGCGGCCGCTATGGCGGCATACGCCGCGGAATCGCAGGTTATGGTCTCGCCGCCCGCGGCACCGGTGGCGAGCAGGAACGCGGAGTCGTTGGTTGATGTGTCGGAGTCGACCGTCACATGGTTGAACGTGGTCTTGACGGCGGCGAGAAGGGCCGCATGGGCCGCCTCGGCGTCGAGCGGCGCATCGGTGGAGAGCACGCAGAGCATGGTGGCCATATTGGGCTGGATCATGCCGGAACCCTTGACGAAGCCGCCCACATGCACGGTCACCGCCGCGCCGTCCTCCCCGATGGGAAGCTCGCCGGCGACCGACACCTCCTTGGAATGCGTGTCGGTGGTCATGACGGCGCACGCGGCGTCGTGCGCTGCCTCGGCAGTGCCCGCAAGCTTGGAAACCGCCATGGGAACGCCCTCGGTATACGGGGCGAGGGGAAGCTGGACGCCGATGACGCCGGTGGATGCGACGAGGATCTCATCGTCGGAGCAGCCGAGCGCCTCTGCGACGATCTTCGAGGACGCGAGAGCGACCTCGATGCCCGCATCGCCGGTCGCGGCGTTCGCATTGCCGGAGTTGAGGATGACGGCCTTGGCGCGGCCCTTCGCAGCTCTCGGGCGCGAGACCTGGACGGGCGCGGCGCAGAAGCGGTTCGTGGTGAAGGTCGCCGCGCACACGCACGGCTCATCGGCCGCGACGAGCGCGAGGTCGAGGCGGTTGGGGTCCTTGCGGAACCCGGCGTGAACGCCTGCGGCCTTGATGCCGGCGGCAGCGCAGACCCCGCCCTCGCAGGGCGAGAACCCATGATCCTCCATGCTTCCCCCGACCTGGGGGACGACGATGGGCGATACTGCTTCGGTTCGAGTTTCCATCATAGAATCCGCTCTAATATCGAATACTCTTCAATGAATATTCATTAATCTGAGTAAAACATGCATTCAAGATAACAGAGCGGGATGCACTGTCAACAGCTGTCGCAAAATAGCCGCCTCCCGTGCACCGAATGGAAACAAAGCGCGGCGGAATCAGCCCTCGGCCTCGGCATCCGCCTCGGCCTCGGCGATGCTCACCGCATACATGCCGGTCGATGCGGACGCGATGGTGGAGGGGTCCCAGGGGCGCGAGCAGACGGACGGCGAGCTGGGATCGTATACGCGGACCGAACCGTTCTCGTTCTCGTATGCGACGACGACCCAGTGCGAGTCCTCGGTCAGCGTCTCGGAGCGCACCTCGGCGAGCACGACCGTGCCGGAGTCGAGCACCTCGGACAGGGCATCGCGGGAGGGCTCGAACTTCTCGACGGAGAGGCCGAGGTCCTTAGCGGCGGTCGTGAAGAAATCCGCCGTCGTATGCGAATCTCCGCCGTTCTGGCCCTTCTCGGTCGCGATGGCGGCCATATCGGCGGGGGTCTTGTCGTTCTTGCCCGTGACGCCCATGTAGGCCATGGAGAACGAGGTGGGGCCGGATCCGGTCACGGCGAGGACCGACTCGTCGTACTCGACGGCACCCCAGCGCTCATCCCAGTTGAAGAGCATGGGGACCTCGCCGCGCGATACTGACTCCCCGTACGCGCTCGGAGACTTGGACATCTCGGGGTATGCGCGCACGAAGGGGATGGCCGCCGGCTCCTGGAGCGCCAGGCGCGGAAGGTCCTCGGAGGGATACTCCCCCGCGTTCAGGGCGATCCACTCGAGCGCCTCGCCCTGGTCCAGCGCGGCGGTGAAGTCCTCCACCAGGTCGTCGGAGAGTCCGGCGGCAACGCGGGCATCCGCCTCGGATGTGGCGGGCTTGCTCGACTTGCAGCTGCGCACGCAGCTCGAGATCAGGAAGAAGAACAGGATGACGAGCACGATGCCGAGCACGCCCATGATGATCGCGCGCATGTTGAGGCCCGCGAAACGGGTCATGCCCGCGGATCCCTTTCCGCGGAAGCGGATGTTGCGCGACCTGAGCTCGTAGCGGTTCGATCCCGATCCACGGCCCGGACGGTATGCGCTGACGCCGCGCTGCCTGTTGTAGCTGCGATCGTCCTTAAGGGAACCCGTCCTCGTACGTCCAGTCCGCTGTGAATAATCCATGGTCCATCCCCCGGAAAAGCAGAAGCCTGATCCAGCAGCTCTAACTGTAGCACTCCCCGCAAGGGCCGCAAAAGGAACTATTGGATACCGTTCGGTGAATTAAAGGGATTATTTTGCAAACTATGCAATTTGGGGGATATAATCGAGTCCCCTTATTCAGAAAGAGGCATTTGTGAAGCATCGTAACAAGCGTCAGGACGCCATCCGCGACATCATCCGCGAGAAGTCCATCCGTACCCAGCGCGCTCTCGTCGACGAGCTCAAGGCCCAGGGTTACAACTGCACCCAGGCCACCGTCTCGCGCGATATCACCGATATGGGCCTTAAGAAGCTCCCCGAGGGCATCTACGTGCTCTCCGAGGACCTCCACCTGCAGCGCATGCTCTCCGAGTTCGTGGTCGAGGTGCTGCGCGCCGACAACCTGCTGCTCGTCAAATGCCATCCCGGCACCGCCTCGGGCGTCGCCGCCGCCATCGATGGCGCGGGGCTCTCGCACGCGCTGGGATCGGTCTCGGGCGACGACACCGTCCTCGTCATCGTCGAGCCCGGCGGTTACGCCGAGCACCTTCAGAACCTGATCGAGAAGCTCGTCAACGGGGCTTAGGCCGTCGGGATTCCCAACAGCTCTCCAAGCACGACCGCAACGCCCGCCTCATCGTTGGCGGGCGCGATCATATCTGCAGCCCTCTTGGGCTCCTCCATGCCGTTGGCCATGACGACCCCGAGGCCGGCCGCCTCGATCATCTCGAGGTCGTTGCCCGAATCGCCGAAGCCGACGGAATCCTCCACATCGATGCCGAGGTGGCCGCAGAGCCACGTGAGCGCCTCGCCCTTGGAGCAGCGCTCGTCGACGATCTCCATGCCCGCAGGATGGGCGCTCGTCCACCTGAGGTCGGAGACGGATGCGACGGCATCGTAGGCGCGGGAGCGCGCGGCATCGCCCTCGGGCCCCATATGCGTGTACAACCCGATGCGCTCCACCATCGCCGCCTTCGAGATGATCTCAGGGACGGAGATGTCGACGGGCGTGCGCGACCTCAGCATATGCGCGGTCATGGGCGCCTCGATGCCGTATCCGGGAAGCCGCTCGTAGCGGAAGCGCTCTGCATAGACGAGGCCGTCGGCGAACACATCGAACGTCGCATCGAGGTCCCGCACGCGCTCGTAGAGCTCGAGCGCGCGCTCATGGCCGACGACGTTCGCATGGATCGGCGTCCGCTCCGCCATGTCGTAGACGACCGACCCGCTCGAGGTGATGGCATAGCGCACGGCGGGATGGGAGGCGAGCTCCTCATGGTAGAGCACGCCGTTGAGCCCGCGTCCCGTGCAGGGCACGAAGGGGATCCCGCGGCGCGCGAGCTCGTCGAGCATCTCCATGTTGCGCTCGATGAGCGTCTTGTCGGTCGCCAGGAACGTGTCGTCCAGGTCGCAGAAGACGATGCGGGGGCGGCGGAGCACCGTGCGGCCTCCCTACCGCTGCGCGAGGGGCACGTAGGGCAGCTCCTCCATGAAGGAGTTGTACGCGGGCCTGATGAGGCGGGCGTTGCCGTAGAGCTCCTCCATGCGGTGCGCGGCCCAGCCGGCAAGGCGCGCCATCGCGAAGATGGGCGTGTACATGTCCTCGGGAATCCCCAGCATCGAGTAGACGAAACCCGTGTACATGTCGACGTTGGTCGAGATGGACTTGGTGATGCCGCGCACATCGCGCATGAGCTCGGGTCCGAGGCGCTCGACGCTCTTGATGAGCTCGAAGCGCTCGGAACGGCCCTTCTCGGCGGCGAGCTTGCCGGCGTACTTCTTCACGAGCTCGGCGCGCGGGTCGGTGACCGTGTACACCGCATGGCCGAGGCCGTAGATGAGGCCGCTGCCGTCGAACGCCTCGCGCTTGAGAATCTTGGTGAGGTAGGCGGCGACCTCGTCGTCGTTGGACGGGTCGGCGACATGGGCGGCGATGTCGTCGAACATCTCCCCCACCTTGGCGTTGGCGCCGCCGTGCTTGGGCCCCTTGAGAGAGCCGATGGCGGCGGCATAGGCGGAATAGGCATCGGTGCCCGAGCTCGAGAGCACGCGCGTGGTGAAGGTCGAGTTGTTGCCGCCGCCGTGCTCTGCATGGAGCATGAGCATGGTGTCGAGCATCATGGCCTCCTCGCGCGAGAACCCGCCGTCGGGGAACAGCACGTCGAGGACCGTCTCGGCCATCGAGTAGTCCTCGCGCGCCGGCGGGACGACGAGCTTCTGGTTCTCCTGGCCGGCAACGTACGCGGCATGGGCCACCGCCGCGGCGCGCGGCCAACGGCCGAGCAGGGAGAGGGCGATGTCGATCTCGTGCTCGGGGGTGGTGTCGTCGGGGATGGGATCGTAGGCGTAGAGCTTCAGCGTGACGCGCTGGAGCACGTTCATGATGGAGTGCGAGTACGTGCGGTGCGGGAACGACGCGAAGAAGCCCTCGGGGAGCTGGCGCATGGAGCCGATGCGGGCCTTGAAGTCGGCCAGCTCCGCGGCGTTGGGAAGCGCGCCGGAGATGAGCAGGTACGCGACCTCCTCGTAGCCGAACCTCTCCTCCGACCGGGCCGCGTTCACCAGGTCGTCGATGTGGTAGCCGCGCAGGGTGAGCTGGCCGTTGTCGGGGACGACCTTGCCGTCGACCTTGTTGTAGCCATGGACGTTCGAGACGGTCGTCAGGCCGACGAGCACGCCGGATCCGTCGGAATTGCGCAGGCCGCGCTTGACGTCGTAACGGTCGAAGAGCTCGGCGGGAACCTTGTCGAGGCGGCCGTAGCCCTCGTAGAGGAGGTCGGAGACGGCATCTCGGCCCAGACCCTTGGAGGGCATGGGATAGGTGTCCTCGGCGCGCGTGAACGCCGTGGAGGGATGGGGATAGACGTAGCGGGCCTTATCCATGGCGGTATCGGTCATGTCGGCACCTCTCTCGAACATCGTCGGGACCAAATCGATTGCAACTATCCTAAACGTGAACGCGGCGCTCCAAAGGAACGCCACGATTGTTTATCGAGCTGTTTACGGAGCGATGCGGCCCTAGTTGGCCTCGAGGTCCTCGCCCTCGCGCGTTGCAAGCAGCGCCTTGACGTCCTCGACCGTGGTATCGAGCGCGACGGCGAGCTCGGCAAGGGAGCGCTCGCTGGCCTGCTTGAGGATGCGCTCGTAGGCGACGGGGGGCTTCTTGTTGCGCGACCTCACCTCCGCGATGCGGGCGCGGAACGTCTTGACGATGCGCATGGTGTCGATGCACGACCCGCGGCGGATCTCTGCCTTGAAATGCTCCTCTTCGAGCGAGCTGCTCTTGGCGGAGAAGTCATCGACCTCGATGGACGGATAGAGGTCGATGGCGCGGACGGCCTCGTCGCGCGAAAGCACGGGACGCAGGCGATCCTCGCCGGCCACCGGGAAGCTGATGCGCATGGCATGGCGCTGGGCGACCGGAAGCAGCTGGTAGGTAGCAGCGGGTCCTGCGGTTATCTCCTCGACACGGCAGACGCCCTGCCCAGGGTGGACGATATAATCGCCGACTTCATACATTACGGCCCCGCTTCTCTGCATTATTGATGGTATGAATTGCATTATAGCACGTAAACGGCCATTTTTGATGTTTTTTAATTGAAGGCTTGGTGTTTTTCGACAGTCCGCGCGCAGTAGTTGCAGCCTCGTCCGCATGGTATGATTCCTAAAAAGGAGGCTCCCATGTACAGAACCGGCATCGAGACCAAGCTCACCATCTTGGAGACGGCGAAGAGCCTGTTCTACCAGCGCGGATACAAGGCCGTCACCGTCCACGAGATCTGCGAGGGCGCCGGGGTCAAGCTCGGGACCTTCACCTATTACTTCTCCCGCAAAGACGACCTGATCGGCGCCATCTACAACTCCTACATGACGGCATGCAAGGACTATGTGGATGCCAACGCGCCGGCCGGCCTCTCCCCCGCCGAGCATCATATGTTCGCGGTCATGCTCTACTACAGCAGGCTCTACCAGGACGAGCACATCATCGCGTTCCATCGGGAGGTGCTCAAGCTCGGATCCGAGAGCGCGTACTTCGAGAACCCGCGCGCCGTGCTCGCGGACTTCTCGGACGATTGCGCGATCGATCGCAACGATCCCACCTACGGGCTCATGGTGATGGCGGACAACGCGGTGCGCGGCGCGCTCAACGTCGACTTCGCGTCTCAAGACAGCCACAGCCTCGCAGACGTGCGCCAGCTGCTGACCGACATCTACACGATCACCGCACGGCTCTTCGGCACGAACCGCGATGCCCTGCTCGCCTATATCGACAGCGCATACCGCTTCGTGCAGTGCCACGAGAGCGCCGATGTCTCGCTGCTGAGGTAGGCGGAGGCAGCAAAAAAGAAAAAGGCCGACCGTTTTGGTCGACCTCGGAGAATGCAATGGTGGCTGGGGAGGGAGTCGAACCCCCGACACAGGGATTTTCAGTCCCCTGCTCTACCAACTGAGCTACCCAGCCGCGGTTAGCCTATTCACTATACCAAACTG
>CAMOLV010000034.1 GCA_946619045.1 uncultured Coriobacteriales bacterium
GCTGCCCCGGCGGCTGTGCCGTTCGTTGCGGCGCGGGAAATAACTATACGCACTCCGAGGGCTTGCAAGGGTGTAAAAATCGATGTTCACAATTCCTACACATCTCGTTCCCATCGGCCATCGAACACCCACGGGTCCAGAACCATTGTTTCCGCAGGTAGATGGCGCAAAGCAACCATAGAATACCCTATCTGGGACGATCATTTGATTTGTGGATTGGTCTCCATATAACCGCTAAACAAGCCGTTTACGCCGCTTCTGGCATCGGGTGTTGACGGCATCAAATGTATAAGTAAGAAACTTCTCCATATATTGCTATATATATAGCGCGTTGCTGCACCTATATATAGTGGGTTGGGGCGCAAGGGCACCCAGATATGGCCTTGCAAGCGCTTGCGGGCTAGATTTCCTCGCGCACCATACGGCTCGTGGCCTCGAGAAGCTCGTCGCGATCACGCTCGTCGCGCGCCTCGGCATAGACGCGGACGATGGGGTCGGTTCGCGAGGGACGGGCGAGCACCCAGGAACCGTCTGCGAAGTCGAGCCTCAAACCGTCGGCATGGCTCACCTCGACGGGGACGCGCCCCGCAACCTCCTCGGGGTTGAATCCCGGGAGCACGTTGCGCAGCACCGATATCTGGCCCGATTCGAGGCGCACGTCCCTACGTATATAGCAACGGCGTCCGAGACGCCCCTCGCTCTCGGCGAGGAGCTGCGAGAGGGGCTTGCCGGTCACGGCGACCATCTCGCAGATGAGAAGGCAGGCAAGGAGGCCGTCGCGCTCGAAGAGGTGGCTCGGGATGACGATGCCGCCGTACTCCTCGCAGCCGATGAGCACATCCTGGTCGCAGAGCTCGCGGTAGAGGCGCGCGAATCCTACGGGCAGCGATGAGACCTCGAGACCCAGCTCGTGCGCCTGGGCGACGATGCTCGCCGAGCTCGAAAGCGTCGTGATGACGCGGCCCGAGCGCTTGCGGTTGACGGCGAGGTGCTCTATCAGCAGCGGCGTGAACTGATGCGGGGGCAGGAGATGCCCGGTCTCGTCCACCACGGCGAAGCGGTCGCCGTCGCCGTCGAGCACAAGGCCCAGATCGGCGCCGAAGGCGACCACGGCCTGCTCGCATTTATCGGCCCACGGGTCGGTGGGCTCGGGATGCAGGCCGGCGAAGTCGGAGAGCGCCTCGTCATGGATCTGCACGACCGTGCAGCCCAGACGATCGAGGACGGCGGCGAGATGGCCCCTGCCCGCGCCGTAGAGCGGATCGACGACCACCTTGAGCGGATGCCTCGCGAAGACCGGCTCGTCGACGGCCTCGAAGAGCTCGTCGAGGTATGCCTCCATGAAGTCGATCTCGTAGACCTTCCCGCGCGATGCGGGCGGCTGCGAGGGGATGAGCGATTCGACCTTGTCGAGGAACGTGCGGTTGGCCGAGCTGCCGTCGGAGGAGCGCACGAGGATGCCGCCGTACTCGCAGGACCGCTCGGAAGCGGAGAGGACCACGGCGCCGAGGGCCTGCGGATCGCGCGCGCATGCCCAGGCCACGGCGGGCGTGGGGCTCACGGTCTTGGAGAGGAGCACATGCAGGCCGTACGAGGCCATGACCTCGCCCATGAGCCGTGCGAAGCGCTTGCCCTCGTGGCGCGTGTCGTATCCGACGTAGATGGTCGAGTCGGGGTCGGCGTCGGCCCAGGCGAGTCCGAGCGCGTCGGCCACGCGGGCAACGTTGTCCTGCGTGAAGGACCCGTCGAAACGGGCGTGCCAGCCATCGTTGCCGAATCTGATTATGGGGTCGCGCCTATCCAAGGAGATCGCGGCCGTCGCGGCCCAGCGCCTCGTTGAAGGCGGCAACGGTAGCGGGATCGGCGGACAGCGCCATGCGCGCGTTCGTGGCCGCCCATGCAGCGGGCGTGCCCGTATCGCAGCCCTCGTCGGGGTCGACGACGAGCGCGTACATCTCCTCCTCCTCGAGGAGGCGCTGCAGGGAGTCGGTGAGCTGGATCTCGCCGCCCGCACCCGGGGTCTGCGTCTTGAGCAGCTCCATCACGCGCGGGGTGAGCAGGTAGCGCCCGACGATGAACAGATGCGAGGGAGCCTCCTCGCGCTTGGGCTTCTCCACGAGGCCGGACAGCTTCCAGATGGCGCCCTCCTCCTCGCCGGTCGCCCCGGGATAGTCGGCATGCGCGCCGATGCACTCGCCCGCGACGATGCCGTAACGGCTGACCTGGTCCTCGGGAACGGGGGCCACGGCGATGACGGATGCCCCGCCATGCGCGGCGGAGACGTCGGCCATGCGCACGCACATCTTGCGGTCGGGCACGAAGTAGTCGCCCAGCAGCACGAAGAACGGCTCGTCGCCGGCGGCCTCGGCACCGCAGAGCACGGCATGGCCGAGACCCTTGGGGTCGTCCTGATAGGCGAAGGTGACGGGGAGGCTCGCCGCCTCGTGCACCTTGGCGGCCAGGGCGTCCTTGCCGCGCGACGCGAGCATCTTCTCGAAAGCCTCGTCGACGGAGAAGTACTCCTCGATCTGGGGCTTCTCATGCGAGTTGATGATGCAGACGCCATCCACGCCCGCGGGTTCGAGCGCCTCCTCGACGACATACTGGATCACGGGCTTGTCGAGCACGGGCAGCAGCTCCTTGGGCATGCAGCGCGTGGCGGGGAGGAAGCGGGTGCCGAGTCCGGCGGCGGGGATGATGGCCTTCATGTGGTGGCTCCTTGGCGGTGCGGTAGACGGTGGATACTGCTAGTCCTCTATGAAGATGCCCTCGGCCTTGAGATGGTCGATGAGCAGGTTCAGCGTGTTCTGGGAGAGGGCATGTTCCATGAGGCAGGCCTCTTCGTCGGCGATGTCGTATTCGACGCCGATCTCGTCGGTGAGGAAGGTGCGCAGCGCACGGTGGGCGCGCCAGACCAGGCGCCCGTACTCGGAGCCGGCCTCGGTGAGGGCGACCTTGCCGTAGTGCTCCTGCGTGACCATGCCCTGCTCCTTGAGCATGGCGAGGGCCTTGTTGACGCTCGCCTTGGAGACATCGAGGTCCTCCGCGACGTCGACCGAGCGGACGGCGCCGCCCTCGCTCTTGAGGGAGAGCACGTAGATCGCCTCGAGGTAGTCCTCCCCTGCCCTGGTCAGGACATGGTCGGAGGTGATATCCGGCTTAGCCATGGGAATGCCTTTCGGAAGATGGTTGCGGGGACGGGGCGTCCTGATAGTCTGCCCCATTGTAGCGGCGCCTATGCAGCGGCGTCTGTAGCTTCGCCGCCATCGGTATAGGTTTCTCCGCCATCATCGACGGTGCCTCCGTCCGTGGAGCCGCTGCCATCGTCGTAGCCGGTCCCATCGTCCACGGTCCCCGAATCGTCCGTGTAGTCGGTGTAGTCCGTGTAGTCGGTGTAATCGGTCGTCTCGGTGTAGTCCGTGTAGTCGTAGGTCTCCTCCTCGTACGTCACGGGCTGTGCCGGCATGCTCGAGGTGTCGACCACCAGCTCCTCCATATAGGGGCCGGGATCCTCGCCGGCGTCGATGATCGCGACGACCTCGTCGAGCTGCCACTGCGAGACGAACACGTAGGAGACATCGCCGAGCATGGCGGCGAACGACGGCGCGTGGGCCGTGTAGATGTTGCTGTCGACGTCTATGCCGCGCATCTCGCTCGCAAGCCGTACGATGTCGGCGGCCGAGAGATCGGTCGTCACCATGCTGGCGCACTTGTCGACCACGTTGAACAGCGTCATGGGGTCGGGGTTGTCGAGCACCTGCTTGATGATGGCCTTGATGAACTCGCGCTGGTGGCGCATGCGGGTGTAGTCGCCGTCGAAGAACTTGCGGCAGCGGCAGTAGAACAGGGCCGCCTCGCCGTTGAGCTTCTGGTATCCGGGCTCGAGCGAGACGATGTGGTGGAAGTTCTCGTCGTCGTACATCTCGACGTCGACGTCGACCCACACGCCGCCGAGTGCGTCGGTGATATCGGCGAGGCCGTCGAAGTTGACCTCGGCATAGTGCGAGATCTTGACGCCGGTGAGGTCCTGCACGGCGGTGATCATGCCGGCGGGACCGTCGTAGAAGTGCGCTGCGTTGATCTTCATCTCGGAGCCCTTGTAGTACACATGGGTGTCGCGCGGGATGGAGAGCATGGTGATCTGCTTCTTGGCGGGGTCGACGCGCGTGAGGATGATGGTGTCGGCGCGGAAGTCCTCCTCGCCGGCGCGGCCGTCGGTGCCGAGGAGCAGCACGTAGTAGGGATCGCTCGGGGCGGTGGGCTCGGAGAGCACGGCGCGCAGGTCCTCGTCGATGATGGTCTGGTCCTGCAGGCGGTCGTTGACCGACTTGTACCAGCTCGCGGCAGCGATTCCCCCGATGGCGAGGGCGGCGGCGATGGCGATCAGGATGCCGGTCAGGATGCCCTTGCGCAGGCCCTTGCGGGACGCCTGCTTGTGATAGCGCTCAACGTTGTTCCTGCTGTACTCGGAGCTGTCTAGCTGCTTGCGTGCCACTCGTCCTCCAGATATCGTGCCGTTTAGTCCTTGAACACATCCTCATCGGGGCGCGTCGTGCGCCTCGCCGCAGCTCCGAGAGCGTCGAGCTTCTCGACGAACTTCTCGTATCCGCGGTCGATGTGGTGGATATTCGAGACCACCGTGGTGCCGTCGGCGACGAGGCCGGCCATCACGAGGGCCGCACCGGCGCGCAGGTCGGATGCCTGCACCTCGGCGCCCGAGAAGGCCGGCACGCCGCGTACGATGGCGTGATGGCCCTCGATGGTGATGTTGGCGCCCATGCGCTGGAGCTCGCTCGCGAACATGAAGCGGTTCTCGAAGACGTTCTCGGTGATGACGCACGAGCCCTTGGCGAGCGCCAAAAGGCCCATGGTCTGGGCCTGCATGTCGGTGGGGAACCCCGGGAAGGGCAGGGTCTGGATGTCGACGGGGATGATGTCGCCCGTGCGGCTGGCCGTGACGCCGTTCTCGAAGCGGTCGATCCTGATGCCCATCTGCTCGTACTTGCGCAGCACGAGGCCCAGGTGCACGGGGTCGAAGCCGGTCACGGTGACGGGGCCGCCGGCGATGGCGCCGATCGCGATGAAGGTGCCCGCCTCGATGCGGTCGCCCACCACGCGGTGCTCGACGGGGTGGAGCTCCTTGACGCCCTCGATCTCGATCACGGGGGTGCCCGCGCCGGTGATCTTGGCGCCCATCTCGTTGAGCATGTTGGCGAGGTCGACGATCTCGGGCTCGCGGGCGGCGTTGTCGATGACGGTGGTGCCCTTCGCGAAGACCGAGGCCATCATGAGGTTCTCGGTGGCGCCGACGCTGGCGAAGCTCAGCATGACCGAGCTGCCGGTGAGGCCGTCGGGCGTGGTGGCGTTGATGTTGCCGTGGTCGATCTTGAACGAGACGCCCAGGGCCTCGAGGCCGAGGATGTGCATGTCGATCTTGCGGGCGCCGATGTTGCAGCCGCCGGGCATGGCGACGATAGCCCTGCCGAAGCGCGAGATGAGCGGGCCCATGACGGCCGTGGATGCGCGCATCTGCGAGACGAGGCTGTAGGGGGTCTCCCATTTGTCGACGTTGGAGGTGTCGATGGCGAGGGTGTGCTCGTCGAGCACGTCGATCGTCGCACCGAGGTACTTGAGGACCTTGCCCATGACGTGCACGTCCGCGATGTTGGGGACGTTGGTGAGCGTGGTGACGCCCGGCGCCATGATGGTGGCGGCCATGAGCTTGAGGGCCGAGTTCTTGGCGCCTTCGACCTGGACGCTGCCCTCTATATGGCGACCGCCCTCGACCTCGATGACATCCATGGAGACCTCCGTAGACGTGTGCGTATGTGCGGCGTTTAGGATTACCAAATTACACAGTATACCAGCAGTTGCGTCTATGCCCGCGCATCGGCGGAAGACGTACGGAATGTCCATGCGCTGGTCGGAGGGCGTATCGGACCGTTAAGAGGGTAAATATCCGATGCATTTCTCTTATGATTAGCCGATTAACAACCGTTCTGCCTGCGGTTTTATAAAAGAGATGCACTTCCTGGCTTGGAAGTGCATCGACCGTTTAGCATCTGTCTATAATCCGCGCCGGTCCGGCATAGGCAAACGTCACCTATCGGCGTACTTGAGCAGCATCGAGAACCATTTGACCTTGTGCTTCCAGTAGGCCTGGCGGTTGTCGTCCTCCGCGAGACCTGCGAGCGTGGCCTTGGCATCCTCCAGCAGCTGCTCGGTCTGGGCGATGTCGATATCGTCCGCGCGGCGTGCATGGTCGGCCAGGACGATCACCGTATCGTTATCGACCTCGGCATACCCGCCCGACACGATGACGCGGGCAATGCCCCCGCCGTCCTCCTCGCGCCGGTTCAGGCGCACCACTCCGTCGCCCAGCGCGCAGATGATGGACCTGCGTCCGGGCCAGATGCCCAGCTCGCCGCGCGGAGTGGCAAGGATGACGCTTGCCGCCGGCCCTTCGTAGATGAGCCGGTCGGGTCGCACGAACTGTACCGTCAGCTCGGCCACTACTGCTCCTTATCGGCCTCGGCCATGGCGGCGGCGCGGCGACGGACATCGTCGATGTCGCTCGCATAGCGGAACGCCTGCTCGGGGATGTCGTCGCACTTGCCGTCGACGATTTCGGCGAAGGAGCGCACGGTATCCTCCACGCGGCAGTAGACGCCGGGGTTGCCCGTGAACTTCTCGGCCACGTGGAACGACTGCGAGAGGAACTGCTGCACCTTGCGGGCACGGTTGACCGTCTTCTGCTGCTCCTCGGTGAGCTCGTCCATGCCGAGGATCGCGATGATGTCCTGCAGGTCGGAGTACTCCTGGAGGATCTCCTGCGTCTTCTGGGCAACGCGGTAGTGCTCCTCGCCCACGATGTTGGGGTCGAGCGCGTCGGAGCTGGACGCCAGCGGGTCGACCGCCGGGTAGATGCCCAGCTCGGTGATGGAGCGCGAGAGCACCGTGGTGGCGTCGAGGTGCGTGAACGTGGTGGCGGGAGCCGGGTCGGTGAGGTCGTCGGCGGGCACATAGATTGCCTGGACCGACGTGATCGAGCCCTCCTTGGTGGAGGTGATGCGCTCCTGCAGGTCGCCCATCTCGGTGGCGAGCGTGGGCTGGTAGCCTACGGCCGACGGCATGCGGCCGAGCAGGGCCGACACCTCGGAGCCCGCCTGCGAGAAGCGGAAGATGTTATCGATGAACAGCAGCACGTCCTGGCCCTGGTCGCGGAAGTACTCGGCCGTGGTGAGGCCGGCGAGGCCCACGCGCAGGCGCGCTCCCGGCGGCTCGTTCATCTGGCCGTATACCAGGCAGGTCTTCTCGATGACGCCGGACTCGGTCATCTCGAGGAAGAGGTCGGTGCCCTCGCGGGTGCGCTCGCCCACGCCGGTGAAGACCGATGTGCCGCCGTGCTCCTGCGCGAGGTTGTTGATGAGCTCCTGGATGAGCACCGTCTTGCCCACGCCGGCACCGCCGAAGAGACCCGTCTTGCCGCCGCGCACATAGGGTTCGAGCAGGTCGATGGCCTTGATTCCCGTCTCGAAGATCTCGGTCTGGGTGGTGAGGCTGTCGAACGCGGGCGCGGGATGGTGGATGGGATAGTAGAGCACGTCGTCGGGCACATCGCCGCCATCGACGGGCTGGCCCATGACGTTCCACACGCGGCCGAGCGTGCTCTGACCCACGGGCATCATGAGCGGGTGACCCGTGTCGATGGCCTTGATGCCGCGCTGCAGGCCATCGGTCGAGCTCATGGCGACCGTGCGCACCACACCGCCGGGCAGCTGCGACTCGACCTCGAGCATGGTGGAGATGTGGCCCATGGGGGTGTCGGCCTCCACGGAGAGCGCCGTATAGATGGCAGGAACCTGCTCGCCGAACTGCACATCGACGACGGGGCCCACGATGCGGACGATGGTCCCCTCGCCCACGCTACGGTTCATGTAGTTGTACGCAGCCTCCTCGAGCGCGCTGCGCTCGGCTTGCTTGGTGTCTGCCATCAGCTGTTCTCCTCCAATGCGGAAGCCCCGCCGACAATCTCGTTGAGCTCGGTGGTGATGGATCCCTGACGGACGCGGTTATAGGTGCGCGAGAGGACCTTCAGGACCTCTTCGGCGCTATCGGATGCGCTTTGCATGGCCCTGCGGCGCGCGCCATGCTCGGCAGCAGCCGAGTCGAGCAGCGCGTGCAGGATGACGGTGCGCACATAGGCGGGGATGAGGTAGCCCAGCACCACATCGGCTTTGGGCTCGAACTCATACTCGGAGTGCTCGATCTGGACGATCTCGCCCAGCGCCTCGCGGTTGCGCGGCTTGTTGGGCATCATGAGCTCCTCGCGCGTGAGCGGCAGGAGCACCTCGTTGACATAGGTTTGGTCCACGCGGCTCTTGGCGTGCCAGTAGTAGAGCCTGACCTCGTCGAAGTCGCCGTCCTTGTAGCCGTCCATGACAAACTCGGCAATACGGTCGGCCTCGTCCTGCGTGGGCTCCGACGAGATGCCGATGAAGGTCATCGAAGGCGTGATGCCGCGCGTGACGAAGTACTCGCTGGGCTTGCGCCCGCACGTGATGAGCTCGGAGGCGATGCCGCGCGCCTTGAGAGCCCTCATCTCGCGCTCGACCTGGCGCTCGGGCGTCACGTTGAAGCCGCCCGCGAGGCCGCGGTCGCTCGCGATGAGGATGAAGAGCACCTTGCGGAGCTCATCGTGCTTTTGGAGCAGCGGGTGGTCGCCCGCGCCAGCTGCCCCAGCCACGTTGGCGAGCATGCGCGTGATGGCCTGCTTGTAGGGCATAGCCTCCTCCGCGCGGTCGAGGGCGCGGCGGATGCGCGCCGTGGAGATCATCTCCATGGTGCGCGTCACCTGCAGGGTGCTCCTGATGGAGCTCATGCGCCTCTGTATGTCGCGAAGGTTGGCCATTTATCCTGCTATCTCGGCGGTAGCCTCGAGGTCGATCTTCTCCTCGCGGTTGGGGTGGTCGACGAGGAACTGCTTCTTGAACGCCTTGATGGCCTTCTGGAGCTTCTTGCCCGTGGCATTTGAGATCTTGCCGTTGCGCACGGTCTCGCGCAGGTCCGCATGCTTCTTCTGCATGTGGGCGGAAAGCTCGTCTCGGAACAGCGCCACGTGGTCGAGGTCGATGTCGTCCACGAAGTTCTCCTTGGCAGCATAGATGGCGATGGCCTGGTCGGCCACGTCGAGCGCCGAGAAGCGCTTCTGCTTGAGCAGCTCCATCATGTGCGCGCCGTGGTTGAGCTGGTACTGCGTGGCGGCATCGAGGTCGCTGCCGAACTGGGCGAACGCCTGCTTCTCGCGGTAGCTCGCCAGATCGAGGCGCAGCGTTCCGGCAACCTGCTTCATGGCCGCCTACTGCGCGGCGCCGCCCACGCGGCTGACCGAGATGCCCACGTCGACAGCAGGGCGCTGGCCCTGGAAGAAGAGGTTGGACTGCAGGTAGATCTGGCCGTCGGTGATCGAGATCACGTTGGTGGGGATGTACGCCGAGACGTCGCCCTCCTGCGTCTCGATGATGGGGAGCGCCGTGAGCGAGCCGGCGCCGTTGGCATCGGAGAGCTTGCAGGCGCGCTCGAGCAGGCGCGAGTGCAGGTAGAAGATGTCGCCGGGATACGCCTCGCGTCCGGGCGGACGGCGCAGCGTGAGCGACATCTGACGATATGCGACGGCCTGCTTGGAGAGGTCGTCGTAGATGACGAGGACGTGCCCGCCAGGATGCTCGGCATCGGCGGGGTTGCCGTCCTTATCGTTGTACATGAAGAACTCGCCGATGGCGGCACCCGCCATGGGGGCGATGTATTGCATAGGAGCGGAGTCGGAGGCGGTGGCCGAGACGATGATGGTCTTGTTCAGCACACCGTGCTTGGAGAGGGTCTCACGGATGGAGGCTACCGTGGAGGCCTTCTGTCCGATAGCGACATAGATGCAGATCATGTCGGTATCGCGCTGGTTGATGATGGCGTCGATGGCGATGGCGGTCTTGCCGGTCTTGCGGTCGCCGATGATGAGCTCGCGCTGGCCGCGACCGATGGGGATCATGGCGTCGATGGCCACGAGGCCGGTCTGGACCGGTTCGCAGACGGGCTGGCGCGCCATGATGCCGGGCGCCTTGAACTCGATGGGGCGGAAGTGCGTGGTCTCGATGGGACCGAGGCCGTCGATGGGCTGGCCGAGGGGGTTGACGACGCGTCCGAGCATGGCGCGGCCCACGGGGATGTCCATGACGCGGCCCGTGCACGTGCACAGGTCGCCCTCCTTGATCACGTCGACCTCGCCGAAGAGAACGGCGCCGATCTCGTCGACATCGAGGTTCTGGGCGAGGCCGTAGACGATCTTGCCCGTGGTGGAGCTGGTGAACTGGAGAAGCTCGCCCGCCATGGCGGACTTGAGGCCGGCGATGTGCGCGATGCCGTCGCCT
>CAMOLV010000035.1 GCA_946619045.1 uncultured Coriobacteriales bacterium
TTCTCCCGCGCTCGCTCGTCGTCATAAACGGGCCCAACATCAACATGCTCGGCATGCGCGAGCCGTCCATCTACGGAGCGGAGAACTACGCCCAGCTGGTCGAGCTCTGCATGCAGACCGCCGCCGACGCGGGATTCGATTCATGCGAATGCCTGCAGTCCAACCACGAGGGCGACCTGGTCGACTATATCCAGAACGCATACAGCGTGCATGACGCCATCGTCATCAACCCGGCAGCCTACACGCACACCTCGATTGCCCTGCTCGATGCGCTCAAGGCGGTGCAGATCCCTGCCGTCGAGGTGCATATCTCGGAGGTCGAGGCACGCGAGGACTTCCGCCAGACCTCGTATGTGAGGCAAGCGTGCATCGCCACGATCTCGGGCCACGGAATCGAAGGTTATAGGGAGGCTATCAAGCTCCTAGCCCAGCATCTGGGTATCTAGCTCGGCGATACCGCAGCGCCACAGGCAGCCATCGCTCACGATCAGATCGACGGGCACATCCGACTCGCTCGCAGGCAGCGGGTTGGAGCTGAGCTGCATCGTATGGGCAAGGCCGATCTTGTCGCCCGGATAGAAGGCGAGGAAACGATCGTAATAGCCGCCGCCCGATCCGATGCGATGCCCGGCGCCGTCGAAGACGAGGCCGGGGACGAGGCAGATCGAGCCGAGCATGTCGGAGAGGCCGACGGCGGGAGCATCCGCGGGAGGTTCGGGGATGCCGAGGATGCCGGGCTCGAGGTCGTCGAGGGAATCGATCAGGTGGAACGAGATCGAGCGCGACGCGGTATCGCAGCGGGGCACTGCGACCTGCTTGCCCTGCGCCAGGGCATCCTCGATGATGGCGCGGGTGTCGATCTCATCGCGATACGAGACATAGGTGAGGACGAGCGACGCATCCTTCCAGAAGGAGAGATCCTCCAGACGCGCGCGGATCGCGGCGTCGATCTCATCCTTTCTCTTGGTGGGAAGAATGCTGCGCGTGGTAAGGTAGAGGCTGCGGATCGAGGATTTCGAGGCGTCCTGACCGTAGGAACTTGCCATTGTTCTCCCCCCTTCATCGTTTTCTGACTCTACTTTAACGCATCGAGGGACCCATATGGATTCGAAAGCGAAAACGTTTATTCTACATATGGGTACTATCTTAACTATTGAAGTTACACGTAAGCGGATGAAGACGATTCGTATGCGGCTCGCCCCCGACGGAACCGTAAAGGTTTCCGCACCGTATTGGGTCTCCGACGCTCAGATCGAATCGTTCATCGCAACGCATCTGGCCTGGATCGAGAACGCACGTGGGAAGGCGGCGGCCTCGCAGCGCGCGGTGCCGCGCGATGGAGGCCAGATCATGGTCTGGGGAGTTTCGCATCAGATCCGGGTCGAGCGCGTCGGAAAGCGCTCGAAGCCGGCGTACCTCGACGGCGTTGAGCTCGTCGTTCCCCTTGCCGAAGCCAAGGCCGATGACGAGAACGTGGAGAAGGCATGCAATGCGTTTCTCGCGGCGGAGGTCAGGCGCGCGCTCGACGGCGGCGTCGTCGAGGCGATGGAGGCACGGTGCGGAGCCCATGCCCAGGCATGGCGCGTTCGCTCGATGACCTCGCGCTGGGGGTCGTGCCAGGTTCAGAAGCGCACGATAACCATCAACTCGCAGCTTGCACGCTTTCCGAGGCGCTGCCTCGAGTACGTGGTCTGCCACGAGCTCTGCCACCTCCACGAGCCGTCGCACAACGCACGCTTCCATGCGCTCATGGACCGCTTCTACCCCTCATGGAAAGAGGTTCGCAAGGAGCTGCGCGGCTAGAATCACGCCCTTCTTTCGGGTAGTATGGAAAGGCTTGAAACCGAGAGTCTGGAGACGAACATGCCCAACGAGGGAAGCTACGAGGTCGCGCTCAAGCGCAGCAACGAGATCCATGCCGATCTTCCCATCCATCCCGAGAAGTACACCATGCTCACGGGCGACCGACCCACCGGCCGTCTGCATCTGGGGCACTACTTCGGGACGCTCGTCGACCGCGTCCGTCTTCAGAACATGGGCGTGCACACCAACATCATCATCGCCGACTACCAGGTCATCACCGACCGCGACACCACGGCGAACATCGCCGACAACGTGCGCAACATGGTCGTCGATTACCTCGCCTGCGGCATCGACCCGGCGAAGACGATGATCTTCACGCACTCCGCGGTTCCCGCCCTGAACCAGCTCATGCTCCCGTTCCTCTCCCTCGTCACCGAAGCCGAGCTCCAGCGCAACCCCACCGTCAAGGCCGAGATGGAGGCGAGCGGGCATGCCCTCACGGGCCTTCTGCTCACCTACCCCGTGCACCAGGCGTGCGACATCCTCTTCTGCAAGGGAAACATCGTCCCCGTCGGTCGCGACCAGCTCCCCCACATCGAGGTCACGGCGAAGATCGCCCGCCGCTTCAACGAGCGCTTCGCCCCCGTGTTCCCCGAGGTCGCCGGTCTGCTCACCTCGACGCCGCTGCTTCCCGGCCTCGACGGCCGCAAGATGAGCAAGAGCTACGGCAACTCGATCGCCATCTCGATGACGGCCGAGGAGACGGCCAAGCTCATCAAGAAGAGCAAGACCGACTCCGAGCGCATGATCACCTTCGACCCCGAGAACCGCCCGGGCGTCTCCGCGCTGCTCACCACGGCGGGCATCTGCCTCGGACGCGACCCCAAGGAGATCGCGGACGAGATCGGCATGGATGGCGCCGGCGCGCTCAAGCGCACCGTGACCGAGGCCGTGAACGGATACTTCGAGCCTATCCGCGCCCGCCGCGAGGAGCTGCTCAAGGACATGGACTACATCCACGACGTGCTCGCCGAGGGCAACGCGCGCGCCAACGAGATCGCGAACCAGACCCTTGCCGAGGTGCGCGAGGCCATGGGCATGGTGTACTAGCCGCATAGATAGCTTTGCAATTGGGGACGGTCCTCTCCGACCAGATTCGATTCTGAGCCGAGAGGACCGTCCCTTTGTTGCACGGATCAGAGGCCGGCGAGGGCGAAAAGGGCGTCGCGCACCGCGTGGAAGCCCTCCCACTGCTTATCGGTGAGCTCCTGAGAATCGCTCACGGAGAACATGGAGTCGGCATCCATATCCCCGTCTTCGCCCACATACGCAAACGTGATGCTCGCCATCGGGGCGTCGAGGGCCTGGATCTCGCTATCGGGCCGCTCCGAGGCAGCGCGGAGATCGTAATCGATGACCATCTGCTCGAACTCGTCGAACGCAGATCCATCGAGCTTGGCCTTCGCGGTCTTCTCCCGAGAGTTCGGAGCTTCCTGGATACCGTGCTCGAGCACGGCACCTCCCCTCCCGCGGTTGAGCTCGATCCACTCCGATCCGCCGTCCATGCCCGCTCCACGGTGGTAGCTCACGAAGGAGAGGTCCTCGCCCGCCACGAGATCCTCGGGAGAGGGGACGCCCTTCTCGCAGGATGAAAGACCCAGCACGGCGGCAAGCCCTGCGGCCAACTGCACGAATCCCCTTCTTGCCATCATGAGATCACCCCGTCAATCCTGAGGAACAGTGCTCCAGACACTTGCTGCGCCGGGCTCGACCTCGCCGAAAAACGCGATGGCATAGTCGGCATCGATACGGCCGAGCTCGTAGAGGCCGTCGTACGGCTCGCCATCCTTGTAGAAGAACACCACATCGTTCCACGGCTCGAAATAGCAGAGCGTTCCCGCCGCTCCGGTAGCGAGCGGGGTGTCGGAGGTGTCGAGCGGATCATCGAGGTAGAAGATCTTCTCGTTGTCCGAGTAATCCTCGATCTCGGTATCGAACGGGCACCTGCCGGCAAGGTCCAGTGCAGCCGGGCTGTCGTTGAGGGTGAAGCGGTACTGCACGCCGGAGACGACGATGGTCAGCGTCACGGGCTCCACATACGGCACGCCCTCGCTCGCCGCAGCGAGTTCCGCCAACGCGGTCGCAACCTCCCTGAACCCCTCCCGATCCCTGTCGGTGAGTTCCAAGGTGCTCCTGATCCTGAAGGACGCATCCAGATCGTAGGATCCGTCCTCTTTCGTGACGGTGAACGAGATGCTGCTCGTGGGCGCGTCGAGCACGATGAGGTCGCTCTCCTTGCGTTTGGACGCCTTGAGCAGGTTGTAGTCGTTCGCGATCTGCGCGAAGCGCTCGAAAGCGCTCTCGTCGACCACGTAGTCCATGCCCGTCTCTCGGGAGTTGTGCCATTCGCGGCCGCGCGTCGAGAGCGTGACGGTCCCGTCCTTCTGGCGCCTGAGCTCGGACGACTCGCCGCCGCCCGTCATGCCGCCGCCTGACGTATAGAGGACGCTCTTGATGAGGCGCCCCTCGTACACGACGTTCTTCCCGCATCCCGCCAGACCGAACAGACCCATGAGCCCTGCCCCCAAACCCAGCGCTGCGAACGAACGACGTGTCAGCATGTTCGCCCCCTATGTATGCCTGCTCCTACTTGAGCGTTGCGTACATCACGGCCTTGATGGTATGCATGCGGTTCTCGGCCTCGTCCATGACCTTGGACTTGCGGCTCTCGAACACCGCATCCTCGACCTCCATCTCGGTGACGCCGAAGCGCTTGGCGATATCGGCGCCGATGGTGGTATTAGTATCGTGGAAGCTCGGCAGGCAGTGCAGGAAAATGGAGTCCTCGGCGGTGAGCGCCATGAGCTTCTCGGTCACGCGGTACGGGGTGAGCTGCGCGATGCGCTCCGCCCAGACCTCGTCGGGCTCGCCCATCGAGACCCACACGTCGGTGTAGACCACATCCGCGCCGGTCATTCCCTCGACGGGATCGTCCGTGAGCAGGATGGTGCAGCCGTTCTGGGCGGCGATGGGCTTGCATGCCTCGACCACGTCGTCGGCCGGCCAGCACTCCCTCGGGCCGCAGGCGCGGAAGTTCACGCCGAGCTTGGCGCAGATGACCATGAGGGAACGGGCGACGTTGTTCTTTGCATCGCCCATGAAGACGAGGGTCCTGCCCTTGATGTCGTAGTTGAAGTTCTCCTGGACGGTGAGGATGTCGGCGAGCATCTGCGTGGGATGCCACATGTCGGTGAGGCCGTTCCACACGGGCACGCCGCTCTTGGCGGCAAGCTCCTCCACGTCGCTCTGGAGGAAGCCGCGGAACTCGATGCCGTCGTACATGCGCCCGAGAACGCGCGCGGTATCCTCGATGGACTCCTTCTTGCCCATCTGGGAGCCGGAGGGCCCGAGATAGGTCACGCCCATGCCGAGGTCCATGGCACCGACCTCGAACGCGCAGCGCGTGCGGGTGGAATCCTTCTGGAAGAGGAGGACGACGTTCTTGCCCTCGAGATAGCGATGCGGGGTGCCGGTGCGCTTGAGGTCCTTGAGGTTCTTCGAAAGAGCGAGCAGGTACTCGATCTCCTCGGTGGTGAAGTCGAGGAGCTTGAGGAAGCTGCGGCCGGAGAGGTTGACGCCCATTGGTGGTTCCTTCTTTCTAATCAACTGCGCTGTCGCGCCATAATGCCATGCTCATGCAGTGGGGGCCGCCTCGGCCGCGCGAGAGCTCGGACGAGGGGATCTCGAGCAGGTTGAGGCCGGCCTTGTAGAGGATCTCGTTGGTCACGCGGTTGCGCTGGTACACGAAAACCGTGCCGGGACGGACGGCGAGCGTGTTGGCGCCGTCGTTCCACTGCTCGCGATCGGCGCTGATAGGGTCGCCGCCGCCGCATTTGATGAGGCGGACGCCGTCGAGCGAGAGCCCGCGCGCGAGGATCGCATCGAGCGAATCCTCGAGATGGTCGATGCTGAGGGCTCCGCCGGCACCGAGCGAGATCTCGTAGACCTCGAGCGTGCCGAGAATGCCCGGGTGGACGGTGAAGATATCCCGGTCAGCCTGCGTGAAGACCGTGTCGAGATGCATGAACGCGCGCGTATGGGGCAGCGCGAACGCGAGGATGCGCTTGAAGGCGGTCTTCTCGCTGTCGAGCAGGTTGCGCGCGAGCGTGTCGATCGACGCGGCGTCGGTGCGCTCCGAGATGCCGATGGCGAGCGTGTCCTGCGAGAGGACGAGGATGTCGCCGCCCTCCATCGAAGACGCGGAGGAGCCGTCGAAGAGCATCTCCGTGCCCTTGTAGCGCGGATGGCAGCCGAAGAGGATATCCGCGAAGAGCGTCTCGCGGCGGCGCGTCTGCGAGCGCATGCTGTTGATCGAGACGGCGTGGCCGATGACGGAGAACGTGTCGCGCGTGAAGTAGAGGTTGGGGATCGGGTCGACGACGATGCCCGTCTCGCGGCACTGCTCGAGCGTCACAGCATCGGCGAGGGAAGACGGGGAGATGGCGGGGATGTCGAGGTCGTTCAGACGAACGCCGGCGATGCACGCCTCGACGAGGGAGCGGGAATCGGGCCTCGACAGGAGATACGAGCGGACCGCCTCGATGACGCCGTCGCCCCAGAGCCCGCTCTCGTTGAGATAGCGGTCGATAAGGGCGCGCTTCGCGCTCGGAACCGCATCGAGGGCCTCGGCGACCAGGTCGACGAGGTAGAGCACCTCGACACCCTCATCGGAGAGCATCTTCGCGAACGCATCATGCTCCTCCTGGGCGACCTCGAGATACGGGATGTCGTCGAAGAGCAGACGCTCGAGGTTCCTGGGCGAGAGCGAGAGAAGCTCCTCGCCGGGACGGTGGAGGAGCACGGTGCGCAACTGATCGATCTCGGAGAAGGTGTTGAGTGCGAATGACATGTATATCTCCTGCAGATAGCGATGCTGATGCATACAAGGATACCGCAGCGCGAGCAGCTCCACGCGGCGATATAATGACCCCATAGGTTGAAAGATTATATACGAACGGACGTGCGGGGGTGGCTGCCGGATGACAACGAGCGCAGAGATCGCAGCCCATTCCGAGCATGCGGCCGAGGCGAATGCACGCATGGTGACGAAGCTCTTCTTCCGCCTGCTCCCCGTCCAGATCATGCGAGCCGTCGTCGGCGCCGTCAACAGCCTGGTCGTCGCCTTCTTCACAAGCAACTTCATCAGCAGCATCGCCCTGAGCGCCTGGGCCCTCTTCGGGCCGATCGACCTTTTGATGGGCGCCCTCGCAACCGTGCTCGTCGCCGGATCCCAGGTCATCTGCGGCAGGTACATGGGCCGCAACGAGGAGGACGGCATGCAGGCCATCTTCGCCCTCGACGTGGCCGTCTCCCTGCTCATAGGCGTCGTGCTCAACGCGGTGCTGCTCCTTGCAGGCCTGTTCGACCTCACGGCGCCGTTCGTGGCCGACACCGCCGTCCGCTCCGAATTCAACACCCTGTTGATCGGCATCTCCTTCGATATGGTTCCCTTCATCCTCGGGCAGCAGTTCTATGCGTTCCTCTCGCTCGAGCAGCAGAACAAGCGCGCCACCCTTGCGAGCCTGGCGACCATCGCGGCCACCGTGGCCTCGTGCTTCTTTCTCATCGTCGTCGCCGACCTCGGCGCGCTCGGCCTCGGCCTCTCCCCCTCGGTCTCGAATTGGATCGTCCTGATCCTGCTGGGCTCCTACTTCACGACCGAGAAGGCCACGATGCGCCTCGGCTTCAAGGGCATAGACTTCTCGCATCTCAAGGAAGTCATCCTGATCGGCCTCCCCGCCGCCCTGATGCCCGCATACCAGACGCTGCGCGGAATCATCGTGAACGGCATCATCATGGCCTATGTGGGCGCCGTCGGCCTCTCGGCCTTCGCCGCCTCCAACTCGCTGCTCAACCTCTTCTGGGCCATCCCCGCCGGCATGCAGGCCGTCTGCAGGATCCTCTTCAGCATGTATATGGGCGAGGAGGACCGTCGCTCGCTGGTCGATACCATGCGCGTCAACGTTTTCAGGTGCATCCCCCTCATGTGCGTGGTGGTGGCCGGCATCATCGCCCTCGCGCATCCCCTCACGCTCATCTTCTTCCGCGACCAGGCCGACCCCGTCTTCGAGATGACCGTGCATGCGTTCCGCATCCTACCGCTATGCATGCCCCTCTCGACCTTCTGCATGGGATTCACCGCGTACGGCCAGGCGGCCGATAAGCACGTCCTGCTCCACGTCGACACCGTCTTCGACGGCGTCATCTGCGTGGCGGGCTTCTCCGCGCTCCTGATCCCCCTCATGGGCATCGACGGCCTCTACTGGGCGAACGTCCTGAACGGCGTTGTCTGCGTCTCGATCTTCTTCATCTACGCAGCCATCGTCGGCAAGCGTTTCCCGCGCACCATGGAGCAGCTCATGGTCGTGCCTGAAGGTTTCGGGGCGCCGGATTGCAATCGCCTCGATATCTCGGTGCACACGGTAGACGAGGCGGTCCGAGCCTCCAAGGAGGTCCATAACTTCTGCATCGAGCATGGCGTCGGCAGCCAGAAGGCGTACTTCAGCGCGCTCTGCATGGAGGAGATGGCGGTCAACGTCATCGAGCACGGCTTCGTGAAGGACTCGAAGAGGCATTCGGCGGACATCCGCGTGGTCTATACCGACGACGACCTCATCCTGCGCATAAAGGACGACTGCGTGCCCTTCGACCCGGATACGCGCCGCAAGCTCTTCGATCCCGACGACCCAATCAAGAACATAGGCGTCCATCTGGTCTACAAGATCGCAGACGAGATCGAGTACCGCCACACCCTCGGAATGAACGTCCTCACCATGCACATCGCGCATGAGAAGCGATAGGAATCACATGATGGCCGCTACCTCACCAACCTTCGAAGTCACGATCGAGCGCCTCGGGTACAGCCCGGACAGCATCGCCCATCTTCCCGACGGGAAGACCGTCTTCATCCCAGGCGGCGTCCCGGGCGATACGGTGCGCATCTCGATCGAGGAGGAGCGCGACCGCTTCTCGCGCGGGAAGATCCTCGAGGTGCTGGAATCCTCCTCCAACCGCGTTGCGAAGCCGCACTGCCCGTACGCGGGCATCTGCGGCGGCTGCCCCTGGGCGTTCGTCGAGCGCGCCTTCCAGCTCGAGGCGAAGCGCGCCAACGTCGTCGATTCCCTCGTGCGCATCGGTCACATGGATGCGGAGCGAGCCGAGGAGCTCGTCTCCCCCATCGTCGACGTGGGGCCCGCCGTGGGGTACCGCAACAAGATCGAGCTCGATGTCTCCGCGCGAAAAGGGCGCACGACCATCGGCATGCACGCTGCAGGCACCTCGGACGTCATCAAGGTGGATGCCTGCCCCCTGCTCGATTCCTCATCGAAGAAGGCCGTGAAGGCGCTCTCTGGCGCTCTGGGATACCTTTCCGGTTCGCAGGACCTGCGTCTTGAGCGCGTGGGCATCAGGACATCCAAGCGCACAGGCGATACCGAGGTGGCGCTGTGGACCGAGGCGGGGGCTTTCCCGCGCGGCCATGTCGCCAAGGTGATCTCCGACGCGCTTCCCGTCACATCCATCTCACGCGTCATGAGCAAGGGTCCCAAGGCGGCGAGGCGCATCGCGGGCGTCGAGGGGCTCTCGGGCAAGGGCCATTGGACGGAGCGCATCCTTGACGAGACCATGCATATCTCCGCACCCTCGTTCTTCCAGGTCAACACGCGCGGCGCCGAGGCGTTGGTACGCTGCGTCCTCGAGGGTCTGGACGTGCAGGATGATGACGAGGCGATGGATCTGTACTGCGGCGCCGGCACCTTTACGCTGCCGCTCGCGCGGCGTGCGGGGTTCGTCTCGGCGGTGGAGTCGTACGGTCCCGCCGTGCGCGACCTGCGCCGCAACCTCGAACGGGCCGGCATCGACAACGTCGATGCCATCGGCGGCGACGCTGGGCTCGAGTTCCCCGACACCGATGCTGACGTCATCGTGGTCGACCCGCCGCGTGCGGGTCTCGCGAAGGATGTCGTGGAGAAGCTCTCCGCACAGCCTGCGCGCGCGATCGCCTATGTGAGCTGCGATCCCGCCACGCTCGCACGCGATCTCGCGCGTTTCGAGCAGATCGGCTCCTTCACCCCCACGTCGGTCGTACCGCACGACCTCTTTCCCCAGACCTTCCACGTCGAGACGGTGTGCCTACTGTCCAGGTAATCGGAGGTGCGGGCAATAAAGATCCGGCCCCATGCACGCCGAGGCGCGCATGGGGCCGAGTTGAGAAGCTGTGTCAATCCGCCGTTGCTAATCTACCCACCACTCAACATTGCACCTGCAGCAGTGCTTGCGATGGTTGCCTTCGATGTCCAAGATGTGCGGGCCGTTCCAGGCCGGGCACTTCTTGGAGTAGTCGAAGTTGCAGTACTCGATGTTCATCCAATCGCACCCACCGTCGGTGCCCCAGCAGCTGCTGTCAGGCTCTACCGTGGCGGCGCAGCCATAACGAGCCCAGTTGATTCGTCCGCCACTGGGACCGTAGGGTAAACGCCCGGCTGCATTCTATCGCCTCCGGCCACGGCATCCAGCTCGTCCAGATCGAGCGTTCTTCCTTCTTCCAGCCTGG